>JBGOWL010000234.1:0-3398 GCA_041478585.1 Dehalococcoidia bacterium
CAACCAGTTCCAACCGGCCATCCAGGCCCGCGTTGCTCACCGAACACGCCTTTACCTTGCCAAAAGGCTGCCAACCATTAGTCCGAACAAGATTAACTCTTCATGCCTTGATGTGGCCAAGGGGAAGCACGTCCCTACCAGAGACCGTGTTAATTAGTACTGCCGCTGAGCAATACCAGGCGATGAGAGCGCACAGAATCCCCTCGTACCCGGCGATGACCCTGACAGTATGGCTATACTCGCCCCAGGCCAGGAGGAAGAACAGGATAGTCAGAGTCACAAAGACGCTTGCTACCCCCAAGGATGTTCTCAGAGAGGCAACTGTCGCGTAGGCTGTAAAGATACCCCATCCTACCAGGAACAGAGCCATACCCGCGGGAGCAACCGCAGGAAGCAAGTCTGCTTTTTGCAGAATTATCATAGTGGCTAAGGCAATCCAGAAGGCACCAAATGATGAGAAACAGGTAGCCCCAAAGATGTCCCCACGCTTCATGTCCCACATGCCGGCGCAGAACTGCGCCAGGCCACCATAGAACAGTCCCACGGGTAGAACCATCCCCAGGCTATTGGCATCGACGATCCCGGCATTGACAAAATTCAGCAGGAAGGTGGTCATAGCGAACCCCCCCAAGCCAAGAGCTGCCGGGTTTGCCAGTTTGTTGTCACTCATGAGTTTCTCTCCTTCTCCTTTCTGTTGTTCCCCTTCTCACGCACTGCCTTTGCTCCGTCTACCACCAACCAGCGTCTCGACTACCGAGGGGTCAGCCAGTGTGCTGGTATCGCCCAACTGGTCGATGTTGCCGGCAGCAATCTTGGTGAGTATTCTCCTCATGATCTTGCCGCTTCTTGTCTTGGGCAGAGCATCGGCAAACTGAATTTCGTCCGGCGAGGCTATAGGGCCAATCGTCTTGCGAACATGAGATACCAGTTCCTTCCTGAGAGCGTCAGATTCTTGCTCGCCAGCTTTTAGAGTGACGAAGGCATATATCCCATCACCCTTTATCTTGTGGGGCATACCCACAACCGCAGCTTCTGCCACCTTGCTATGGGAAACCAGGGCACTCTCAACTTCGGCTGCTCCTATGCGATGACCTGACACTTTGATGACATCGTCTATGCGTCCCATTAGCCAGTAGTAGCCATCTTCATCCACCCTGGCCCCATCTCCGGTGGTATACATGCCAGGGAACTGAACGAAGTAGGTCTTCTTGAACCTTTCTGGCTCACCATACACCCCCCGCATCAAGCCCGGCCACGGTCTCTTAATCACCAGATAACCACCCTCATTCACATCAGCGGCAGAGCCATCCTCTCTGAGCACTGCTGGCACAATCCCAGGAAAAGGCCATGTAGCTGAACCTGGCTTCAAAGGAGTAGCTCCGGGCAGTGGAGTAATCAGTATGCCACCCGTCTCTGTCTGCCACCAGGTATCCACAATTGGGCACTTACCCTTGCCTATTACATTGTAGTACCACATCCAGGCTTCAGGGTTGATGAATTCACCAACCGAGCCCAGGATACGCAAAGAGCTCAGGTCATGCCTGTTGGGCCACTCATCTCCCTCTCTCATTATCGACCGAATCGCAGTAGGAGCAGTATAGAAAATATTAACCTGATACTTCTCCACAATCTCCCAGAATCTATCTGGATGAGGATAATTTGGAATGCCTTCAAACATGAGACTTGTTGCTCCAAGGGCCAAAGGACCATAGACGATATAGCTATGACCAGTCACCCAGCCAATATCAGCTGTACACCAGTAGGTGTCCTCTTCCTTTACATCGAATATCCATTTGAAGGTCTGCTGGCAGTACAAGAGGTAACCAGCCTGGGTGTGGAGAACACCCTTGGGTTTTCCTGTGCTGCCGCTGGTATACAGGATGTATAGGGGATCCTCGGCATCCATTACCTCGGGCTCGCAAAGCAGTTCTGTACCATCAGCATTTATCTCGTCTTCCCACCAGTAGTCACGGCCCTCCTTCATGGGCACTTCAATCTTGGCCCTCTTGACTACTATCACATCCTTCACCTCGGGGCAGGCCTTGAGGGCCTCGTCTGCATTGTCCTTGCTCCTTATGATTTTACCGCCACGGTAGTAACCATCGACACAAACGAGCATCTTGGACCCGCAGTCCAGCATCCTGTCCCTCAGGGAATCTGCACTGAAACCGCCAAAGACGACGCTATGGATAGCCCCAATCCTGGCGCAGGCTAGCATAGCAACCGGCAGCTCAGGAATCATAGGTAGATAGATAGATACCCGGTCACCCTTCTTGACGCCATGCTTCTTCAAAACACTGGCAAACTTGCAGACCTCCCTGTGGAGCTGTTGATAGGTAAGCGTCTTGCTATCACCAATGTCTCCTTCCCAGACTATTGCCGCTTTATTCTTCCTCCATGTCTTGAGATGCCTGTCCAAACAATTGTAGCTCACATTGAGCTTTCCCCCAACAAACCACTGGTGCTTGGCCTCCTTGAAGTCTTCGACAAGCACCCTATCCCACTTCTTGTACCAATGAAGCTGTTCCGCCATCTCCCCCCAAAATCCCTCAGGGTCGTCAACAGACCTTTGGTAAATCTTCTTGTACCCGTCCGGGCTCTTAATATGAGCCTTTTCGCTGAGCTTCTCTGGAGGATAGAAGACTCTTGTCTCCTCCATCATCGAGGTAATTGCCTTTGGTTCGCCTTGCACAGTCATCCTCTCTTAACCTCCTTCAGTTCGATAGTCAACCTGCGGTGATTTTGGTATTGGTTGGGGCCAGTCAAGTGCCGGCTGCGGTGTTTACTCCTCAGTAGTAACACCTAGCAACTGAACATACGCCTGCCGTAGTCTTGTTGCCACCACCCGTGCTACTGCCTTGAAAACCACAAGGCCCATGTCGGGATGGGCAGAACACAGATTGGACAGCTCCGACCCGCTCACGGCCAGCGCAGCTGTCTTCTCTATGGCTTTTACTGTAGCCGTATGAACATGCGGCTCTATCATAGCTGACCAACCAAAGCTCTCAAAGTTGGACGCAGCCTGGACTTGACGCTGGGCCATTAGCCCCACTTCCAGGATGATTCCTACCAGACCGTCTTCGATTACGTAGAGCTTCCCTCCTATCCTACCCTGCTTACATATAGACGTCCCCGGCTCAAATACATGAGCAGAGCAGATTTTTTCCAGTAGGCTAAGTTGCTCGTTGTTCAACTCACGAAACAGGTCGGACCTTTTTAGCACCTCTAGTTTGTTCAACTTTACCCTCCATTACCGTATTCTGCTCGGCAACGCACACATTGCGTGTGTGAATTATATCACTTACGGGCAAGAATTCAAGTGGGTGTACTCCTTCAGGTGATTAGTGACACTTCCTCCTTTCCAGGTTTACCTACTGGGGGATGAACTTAAGCCACTG
>JBGOWL010000206.1:0-3815 GCA_041478585.1 Dehalococcoidia bacterium
ATGATAGCGTCATAACCTCGAGTGGGCGAGTGGTACTTCAATACATGCTCCTCAAAATTGAGCGCGGGAGAGACTCCCACTACTGTGCCACCGGCCTCCTTGGCTCCTCTGACCGCCTCATGGGGTAACCCTGGACAAGCCCCTGTTATAAGGACATAACCCTTCCTGGCAATAACACTGCCAAGGCGGCGCACACGCTGGCACACCTCGGGCGAGAGGTGACCTCCTGCCGATCCCATTACTCCAACGGTCATACAGGGAAATAACAGTTCAGGACTACAGTTCCTATCCATCACGCCTTCAGCGCCCCAGTTCACAGCCACCGTTCTTGGCTGTGGCAGGTACGGGTTAGATGAAGAGCAGGTTCGAAACCAGAGGCATTTTGCCATGCCTCATCACAAATGTCAACGTGAGGACGTGCATAGCAAGCATATGGGGAACATGCACAAAAAAGAATTGACACAGCGAGACTATGTGACGTATGCTTCTTCTGGAAAATCGCACCAGAATTCCACGGGACCCACTTCTAGTTCTAGCGCTTGACTTAGAAAGCATATCAGGAGGGAGGGAACATGGAGAAGGTAAAACCGGTAGAAAGATCCACTGGGGGATATCTAGAGGCACTACTCCAGGGCTGCCCTGATGCCGTCATCGCCGTTGATGCGAAGGGCTTGATGACCTTTGCCAACAGGGCCGCTTGCGAGCTCCTGGAGTGCGAGATGCGCGACCTCGTAGGCAAGAGTATCGTCACAACCTACGAGAATGAGGGAAGAGCCAGGGAAACCAACCGCAAACTCTATCTGAGTTGCGGGTTAATCCATTGCCATGAATCCGTTGCCAGAACCAAGACGGGCAAATTGGTCCCCACTCGGATCTCTGGGGCGCATCTGAAAGACAGCTCGGGGAATGTCATCGGAAGCGTCGGTTACTTCCAGGCCTACCGCCCGTGGACAGCAGCAGAATCAAGACAGCAGGAATACTGCCAAGAACTGGAAGCCAGGGTCTCGGAATGGGAGGATCTCGGTAGTCCAGTGTTTGAGCTTTGGCCTGGGCTTTCAGTGGTCATAGTGGTAGGGCGCCTTGACAGCCAACGCTTGGCACAACTCAAGAAACGACTATTGGATCATATCAAGGTCAACAAGACTCGTGTCGCTCTGGTAGACCTATCAGCAGCCCTGGCAGGAGACAGTGAGGTGCCGATACAGCTGGTGAAGACATTGCGCATGGTCCGACTCGTTGGCGCCCAGTGCGTAGTGGTAGGCATCGAGTCGGACATGATAGCCGAAGCTATGGAACCTCTCGTTGCAGATGTGGCATCACTCAACACCTTCTCCAGCCTGCAGGCCGGTCTGGAGGCTGCCTTTGCCATAATCGGCCTTCAAATCTGCAAGGATGCTTGATTAGGGTGACACTATGGACAAGGTATACCCCAGTCTAGATGATGCTGTAGCTGATATCCCAGATGGAGCCTCGATAGCCATAGGTGGCTTTTTCACTGCAGGCACGCCTGTTCAGCTTATCCAGGCCCTGGCTAGGAAGGGCGCCAAAAATCTGACCGTCATGTGCCAGTCAATGGGCCCCGGGAACGAGGACATAACCCCCCTCGTCGTGCAGGGCCAGATAAGAAAGGCTATCTGCAATTATCCCTTTTATCGATCAGCAACGAGGGGTGCAGACTCACCCTTTGAGAAAGCAGTACGAGCAGGGCAGGTCGAACTGGAGGTGTACCCAATGGGCACCTTTGTAGAGAAGCTAAGGGCAGCGGGGGCCGGACTAGCTGCTTTCTACACCCCCACCGGAGTTGGCACTGTCGCGGAGCGCGGTAAGGAGAAGAGGAAATTCAACGGTCGTGAGTATCTACTGGAGGTCGCTATCAAGCCTGACTATGCCTTCGTATACGCTTGGAGAGGTGACAGAACAGGGAATCTAACATGCCGTAAGACGGCCAGGAACTACAATCCTGACATGGCAGCCGCTGCCAGGATAACGATAGCAGCCGTAGAGGGACTAGTGGAACCCGGTGAACTGGACCCGGACAAGATTCACATCCCAGGCATCTACGTTCAGAGAGTCGTGCAAGTGGATAGACGGAACTACATTCCCAGCATCGATTGACACGCTCCATTGAATCAATGGGAGGAAGATAAGTGGCTGAAAAGCGCAGGCAATTCGATGGACTATCGCGAGAGCTGATAGCTTTGAGAATAGCCAATGAATTGGAAGATGGAACCTATGTTAACCTCGGAATAGGCATACCCACCCTGGTTTCGAACTGGATCGAGGGTAGAGATATAGTCTTGCAGGCTGAGATCGGTATGCTCAACACTGGACCATTGGCTGCTCAGGGGCAGGTTGACCAAGACCTGATCAACGCCAGTTGCCAGCCAGTGACAGAAATGCCAGGAACCTGCTACTTCTCTGACTGCGAGTCATTCGCCATGATTCGAGGCGGCTACATGGATGTGGCCGTGCTGGGAGCACTGCAAGTCTCAGAGAAAGGACATCTCGCTGGATGGAACAATCCTGAGCGAGGTTTTCCGGAGCATATTGGAAACATCGGTGGTTCCATGGATCTGGCAGTCGGGGCAAAGAAGGTCATAGTAGCAATGGAGCACACCACTCGCAATGGCGACCTCAAGATCGTCAAGAAATGTGCCTATCCAGTCACCGCCGTAGGCGTTGTCAAATTGATCGTGACCGATCTGGCCGTGATAGACGTCACATACAACGGACTGGTGCTCAGAGAAGTTGCTCCTGGTCTGACTCCTGAAGAGGTTCAATCAGTGACCGAGCCAAAACTAATCATCAGCCCTGATCTCAGGGAAATCCAACTATAGCGCTGGCCCAGCTAACCACACGATCAGGCGAAAGCTTCCCACCAAGCCTGTCTGTCTTGAGTACCCAGCACCTCATATCCTGGGCATCTTCAAACACTTGGCAATATCTCCACCTTGGCATCGCAGTGATCAAGCGCAGCTCTAGTCATCCGTCAGGTGGCTGGATCCGGCTATCAGATGCATACGTTGCCACTTCATATCATATTCCAGTTCCAGAGAAGCGTTGAGAGAGACAAAAGTCACATACCTCGAGACACAAAGCTTCTAGTATTTGAAATTGGGAGAGTCTAGATAGAATGAGGGGTCCAAAATGGTCGGGATGTATGGTAGGCTAGGAGCAAGAGAGTTACCCTCCTCTCCTTGCTTGGCAGGTTTGTAGCTGGCTCCCCGCGAAGCTCAAGTTCTGACCGCTTGCAGCTTTCAACCAGTGAGATTTCCTGCACTAGTCTGCCTGCCAGCTAGTACAGGACAAGCTTGTAGGCAGTAACCCTGACTCAACTAACCGAATTGAAAACAAACCCTCTTTCTGAAAAAACCGCAGAGCAAGCATCCACCACATCTGCATCATAAAGTACACCGCGATTCTGCGAGACCTCTGCCAGCGCCTCATCTAGGCCAAGAGCTAGTCTGTAAGGTCGGTGGGATGACATAGCTTCAACAACATCTGCCACGCTCAGTATCCGAGCTTCGAGCAGAATCTCATCGCCCTGAAGACCTGAACGATAACCGGATCCATTCAACCTTTCATGGTGCTGGAGTACTATCTTGGAGACAGGCCACGCAAATTCAATGGTGTTCAGTATGTCATAAGCTACCTGGGGATGGGTTTTGATCATGGCAAACTCGATCTCGTTCAATTGCCCGGGCTTGCTCAGAATCTCGGTCGGTACGTAGACCTTGCCAATATCATGAAGTAGCCCTGCCACCCGGATGCCATCGATCTGGTCACTCGCAAGACCCATCTCTCTGCCAATAGCA
>JBGOWL010000013.1:0-14903 GCA_041478585.1 Dehalococcoidia bacterium
AGATCAAGAGGCTGCCCATGGACCCTCAGGTCGCCGGTGCAGTGGGGGCTGCAGTGATAGCTGCAGAGAAGGTGGCCCAAAAAGCCCAGACTGACTCTGTTGCTGCCAAGTCTGCCAGTTAGTCTGAAACAAGAGGGTGTTTCCCAAAGAGACCCTTTGCTCACCAGGGGGAAGGTCCCTTGTTGGCCGAAGGGTCATCTTTTTCGATGGACCAGGAATCATCAGGTAGAGCTGTCAGAAGCTGTCTTTCAGACAGGCGCTGGCGAAAGGGAAGCGGACTGTGGCTATCTATGATGCTTATCTGACAAAGCTAGCTGAATACGTGAGCGGACTGCGGCAAAAGGGGAGGTGGGTCAGGGAAATCGATTGCCCCTCCGGGGTGGACAAGTTGCTGGAGGGCCTGCCAGTCAAAGTCGGCCCCGGTACAAACAGTGGCATCATATTGCGCAGCGATACCTTTGTGGAGATGGGCAACCCTGATGTGGGCTCCTCTGCCTTTCTGTTTTGGACGGACAGTCCTGCTCTCATCACAGACGGTAAGATCACCTTAATTGGCCCCGATATCCCGGAGTCGCCGGGGGCCAGCTTGCCCTTCGGACAGGTATTGATAATGGCAGGGGCAGGACTGAGTGAGAAAGACCACCAGAAGCTGGAACATACCCAGTTCGTTGCTGACCAGATAGAAGGGTATATGATTCGGGGTACGTCCCAGCTTGTCTGGTCCAGGGTGAGCAAGGAGGCTGCTGAAAAAGGCTTCCGCTTTGAGACTCTGGGGAGGTCGCTGATGGCCATATTCAAATCGGAGGTGCCCGAGGTAGAGGCAATGGAGATACTCTTTGTTACTTCAAGCAGGGAGGATTTGGAGCCGCTGGACGACATAGGCGCTCAGGTGAAGAAGATATACAAGAGTATTCTGGCGGCAGACTGGAAAGCCAGGGGCTTTGATGCCTATGTGTGCAGCTATGGAGGAGACTGCAAGGTCTGCCCTGATCAACCGGTGTGCGATGAGATCAAGGAAGTTGTCAAGGTGCGCAAGCAGAAGATCTCCGAATCCGAAGGTTCTTCTAACTCCTAGCCTGGTTGATGTTTCGGCTGCTTGGGCAGCCCTTTTCGCTTCAGGGAATGGTAGTATGTTGGGTGTAAATGTCGATGTCTGAATCTCTGCCCCCCAAGAAAAAGAGGCTGGTGGCTGTCTCTGGCAAAGGCGGCACGGGCAAAACGGCGTTCACGGCTATGATGACCAGAGCGCTGCTGGAGAGCAGCATGGCTGGTCGGTTGCTGTTGATCGATGCCGATCCGGCCTTGGGGCTACCCAGTGCTATCGGGGTGCAGGTGAAGCGGACGATGGGCCAGGTTCGTGAGGAGATCATCAGGACAGCCAGGAGTAACAGCCAGGAGGAGAAGGCTCAACTGGGCGAAATGCTGGACTATATGGTTCTGGAGGCGCTCATTGAGACGGACAGCTTTGCCCTGCTGGCTATGGGGCGCACTGAGACCCAGGGGTGTTTCTGTCCTGTGAACGATCTGCTGCGCGGGGCGATAGAGACGCTCTCCAAAAGCTTCGATACCATCATCATTGACGGTGAAGCTGGTGTGGAGCAGATAAACAGGCAGGTGGTGCGCCATTTGGATACACTGGTTATCGTGAGCGATGCTACTGCCAGAGGCCTGCAGACCGCAGCCCTGATAAAAAAAATGGTCTGGGACGACAGGGTGATCCAGTGCGAGAAGCTGGGCCTTGTCTTCAACAGGGTTCAGGGCAGTGAGGGATTATTGAAGCGGTCCGCACAGGAGATCGGGCTGGAGGTCTTCGGCTACATTCCTCAGGATGATATCATTGCTCAGCACGATCTGATTGGCAAACCGATAATGGAGCTGCCTGTCAGTTCGCCTGGCCTTGCTGCAGTGCGTCGTATCGTGGAAGGCCATGTTCTCGGTTAATGAGCTTCGCCTGCGGGCGTTGCAGATCCACCTGCTTGGCAATCAAGTGGAGACTGCGTCCTTCTGTTGGCGAGAGGACTAGCAATTGCGAGAGGGAAACGCGCCTTGTCGGCTGATTGATTCTCATGCCCATTTGGAGGAACTGGAGGACTTGGCCTCGGCGATAGAAAGGGCCAGACAGAGTGGGGTGGTGGCCATAGTTGCCGTTGGCTCGGATCTCGAATCGAACAACCAGGTGCTGGAGATAGCTGCAAAGTACAGCGGTTTCATCTGGCCGGCGCTCGGTCTGCATCCAGGCCTTCTTCACGAAACTGCTTCATCTATTGAGCACCAAATGCGGTTCATTGAAGACAACCTGTCGGATGCTGTAGCCATAGGCGAGGTGGGTTTGGACTATCATAAGAAGGTGGTTGGTGTTAGTGGCAAGGACCTGCAGCACAGGGCGTTCGGCGCAGTCCTGGCTCTTGCGGGACGCTACGACAAGCCGGTGATCGTCCATTCGAGATATGCCTGGAGGGATTCGTTTGATCTGGCTAATGAGGCAGGTGTGGACAAGGCCGTCTTTCACTGGTACACCGGGCCAACTAGCGTGCTGAAGGATATCCTGGACCGGGGCTACTTTGTCTCTGCAACACTGGCCGTCGAGTACCATGCGGAGCATCGTAGGACGGTGAGGGAAGCTCCTCTGGAGAACCTCTTGCTGGAGACGGACTCTCCGGTGGTATATCAAGGGCATCGGTCGGAGCCGGCGGATGTCGGCCGTGTTTTGCAGGCCGCGGCGGAGATGAAAGGTCTGCCACCGGAGGTGGTGGCCGAGAAGACCACCGGGAACGCTCAGAGGCTCTTTCGGCTCGAAGGCCAACAGTAGGCGGCAGGCGAAATGGCACGTGCCACCTTGAAATCGAAGTTCCTTGGCTCACTGATCGGCACGGGCCTGGGGGATGCCCTGGGCGCTGGACTGGAGGGATGGCACCTGGTGGATGAGGCAGAGGTGCGGCTCCTGGCCGGAAAGCGTGACACACTCACCTATACCGATGATACCCACATGATGATTGGAGTCGCCGAATCGCTGATAGCCAAAAAGGGCTTTGATGGTGAGCATATGGCTCGGACGTTCATGGACAACTATGCCCGTGAGCCCTATCGCGGCTATGGACCGGGGCCGCCGCGGGTCTTCAGGTTGATCCAGAGCGGCGAGTCATGGGATCAGGCAGCCGCGAAACTCTACGGAGGCGGTTCCTTTGGCAATGGCGCAGCTATGAGGATCGCCCCGGTTGGAGTTCTCTACTACGACGATCCAACTCAGATGAAGGCGACGGCTCTCAGATCAAGCCAGATCACTCATGCTCATGAACTGGGAAAGGAAGGGGCTGTCCTGCAGGCCTGTGCCGTGGCTTTGGCTGTGGCCGCTGATCCTGCTGCAGAGCTTCGAACTGACGAGTTCCTCATGAGCCTCTCTACTGTCGTTCAACAGCAGGCGTTCCAGGAAAAGCTGGGCAAACTGGGAGAGCTGTTAGGCAAGCCCGACAGAGTGCAGGTTGTTGAGCAACTGGGCCACGGCGTTGAAGCGCTTGACTCCGTTCCTGCGGCCGTTTACTCGTTTCTCTCCCATCCCAACTCCTTCGAGAAAGCAGTTACCTACGCCATAAGCCTTGGAGGAGATACGGATACCATTGGGGCAATGACGGGCGCGATCACAGGGGCATATCTGGGTATTGAAGCCATCCCCCGAGAGTGGCAGGAGAGACTGGAGAACCGCGAATACATTATGGAGTTGGCAGAAGAGCTCTGGCGTATTAAGATTGATTCGGAGTCCGGTAGCTAGCTTTGGTTGAAGGGGACTGTCAATCAACGCTGCTTAACAGACAAAAGAAAGGGGGCATAATGAAGATCTGCCTGGTCCACATCACAGAGATGCCGAAGGAATTCCACGATATCTGGTTCAGTATGGTGCAGCAGAGCTTCAACAAAGCGCTGCGGCCCGACACTGAAGTAGTGCTGAAGCCGATAAGGCAGGGGCTTAAGGGGGACAATGTTCTCGATTTCGATAACCCCTATTTTGCTCTCATGGATAGGCGGGAGATAGTTGAGGTGTTCATTGAGGCGGACAAGGAGGGCTTCGATGCGGCCTGTGTGCACTGCTTTGGGGACCCAGGGATCAAAGAAGCGAGATCGGTTGTTAGCATACCGATCTTTGGCCCTGCTGAATCCAGCATGCACTTTGCCTGTCAGTTGGGCCGCAAATTCGCCATAATCGGTACCAATATGCCTGGTCAACTTGCCCAACTCGAGGAGCAGGTCAGAGAGCATGGCCTGGAGGATCGGCTGATACCCAACGGAATTCGGTTCGATAAGGAACCCTTCGCCAGGGTCTGGGAGAAATGGCTGGGGAATCCGCAGTTGGCCGCGGACGGCGTGGCCGAGGTGGCCAGAGAGTGTGTTGCCGATGGCGCTGATGTGATCGTGCTTGGCTGTGCTGGTACCAGTCTGCTCTGCAGCATGGCCGGATTCAACAAGATCACCGTTGATGGCCAGGTGGTCCCCATCCTGGATTCGGTGATGGTTGCCATGAAGACGGCTGAGATTGCGGTTGACATCAAGAAGGGAACGGGCTTGCCCATCCCGAGCAGGACCAGGAACTATGTTCTTCCTTCAAAGGAAGATTGGGTGAGGGTGAGATCCAACTTCGGTCTGCCAACTTAGGCACCGCCGTGCTTCAGAGGACTAATGAATCAACAGGCGGGCGAAATCAAATATGCAGCTCGATGACGTCGCCATCCTGCAGGACGTAGTCTCTCTTGACCCTCTGGCCATCGAACTTACCTGAGCCCCAGACCTGGGCATATCTCAGATTCCTTCCGAAGTCTTTGTGAACAGATTCGGCGGCATCCAGGGCTGTACTTCCCCTCTTGAGCACCACAGGATCGGTCAGGTCCGGCTTCTGCCCCGGAACCTTCGTATATACCCGAATCACATCCAGTGCCCTGAAGATGCCCGCTCTCAACTGCTCCAGCCCATCAGCCCGTTGAGCAGATGTGGAAATCACAGGGAATCTCCCATGATAGTATGATTCCAGGATTCGATAGTTCTCTGCTGCCCCCTCGGTATCTATCTTGTTGCCGATGATCAGGGCCTTCTTCCAAGTTGTCATTTCCTCAGCCCTTCTGGAGTCTTGGGGAAGCCCTATTCTGAATTTGGCCAGCCACTCGATGGTGGCCTCCACCTGGGTTATTGGCTCTTGGGTCAGATCGACAACTACCAGCAGAAGGTCGGCGTTTCTAACCACATTGGGTAGCCATGAGCTAACGTTGGGTGCTGTTATCGCAGGGAGATCCACGAGCTGTATTTGGATATTCTCAAATTCCATCATGCCGGGAATAGGTAGCTGGGTGGTGAAGGGGTAATCCGCTACCTGTGAGGAGGCTCCTGTGATAGTGGTGACCAGTCTGGACTTACCCGTGCTGGGAAGCCCCAGCAAAACGGCCTGTCCGGCCCCTTCCTTCTTGACATAGTAGAGCAGGCTGCCTTTCCTGCCGACCATCGGCCTTTTCTCAGCCTCTTCATAGAACTTGGCGATCTTCGTTCTGAGCTCAGCGCGCAACCTGTCAGTGCCCTTATGCTTGGGCATGATGGAGAACATCTCTTCAAGCGCCTCGATTTTCTCTTGAGGCGTCTTGGCGATCCGGTAGCGTTTCTCGGCTTCATAGTACTGGGGTGGCAGGTTGGCTGGCATAACTGTTACCAAGGTCTCCGATCTCACAGAAGTCTGGTGGCCCTGCACTATATTCTATCGCATGGTGTCTATGGTTTCTGGTCTTGAATGTGGCTCAGGCACGGGTCTCCCACCCTGCCTGCCAGTGCGGGCTGGTCCGACGGAGGCCAATGAGGAGCCACACCAATGTGGAGTCACACTTGCTTTGTGCTATAATGAGCTATAAACTTGGGTGGTTTGAATGCAGAATGAGAAATGAAGATTAAGCGGCAGTATACTCTCTTCTATCTGCTTATCATAGTTGCTATCGTGGTGCTGGTGATAACCTTCTTGCCCCGGGGTGAGAAGGTGAAGACACTAGAGGCCTACCAAGTCATCGCTATGGTTGAGAATGGTGAGGTTGAGAAAGTTGAGATAAAGGATGACAGGAAGCTGTCCATCACTACCACTGCGGGAGACGAGTTCAAGTCTACCTTATCTACCGAGTACGTGGACGATTTCATTGCGCTACTCCGTGAATACAATGTTGCTTTCGATACTCCCTACTCCAGCGGTTTTGACTGGAGTTCATTGCTATTCACGCTTCTGCCGGTGCTCCTCCTTGTTGGTTTGTTCTGGTTTCTGCTGCGCGGTGCTCGAGGTGCCAATAGCCAGGCCTTCAATTTCAGCCGCAGCCGTGCCAAGCTGTTCAGTGGTGATAAGCCTTCAGTGACCTTTGCCGATGTGGCTGGGGTCGAGGAGGCAAAAACGGAACTCCAGGAGATAGTTGAGTTTCTGAAATCCCCAGAGAAATTCACGGCTTTGGGGGCGCGGATACCTAGAGGCGTGCTGCTCATAGGTCCACCCGGGACCGGCAAGACGTTGCTGGCGCGGGCTATTGCCGGGGAAGCTGTTGTACCCTTCTTCTCGATCAGTGGTAGTGAATTTGTGGAGATGTTCGTCGGTGTTGGCGCGTCCAGAGTGAGAGACCTTTTCGACCAGGCAAAGCGCAGTGCTCCCTGTCTGGTCTTTGTTGACGAAATCGATGCCGTTGGTCGTCACCGCGGGGCAGGAATGGGTGGAGGACACGATGAGAGGGAACAGACCCTCAACCAGATCCTGGTAGAAATGGATGGCTTCGACACCTCTACCAATGTTATTGTCCTCGCTGCCACCAATCGCCCTGACATACTGGATCCTGCTCTCCTGCGGCCCGGCCGCTTTGACCGTCAAGTGATCCTTGACCGCCCTGATATCAAGGGTAGGAAAGCCATACTGCAGGTTCACGCCAAGGGCAAACCGCTGGAGGATTCCGTAGATCTGGAGAAGATTGCTAAACTGACGGTGGGATTCAGTGGTGCTGACTTGGCTAATGTGGTCAATGAGGGAGCTATTTTGGCCGCAAGGAGGAACAGGAAGACGATTGAGACGATGGACCTTGAGGAGGCCATTGATCGCGTCGTCGCAGGACCTGAGAAGAAGAGCCGACTGATCAGCCCGAAGGAGAAGGAGTTCACTGCCTATCATGAGGCAGGACATGCGCTGGTAGCAAGGAAGCTCCTCCATGCTGACCCGGTGCACAAGGTCTCTATCGTTGCCCGTGGTATGATGGGCGGCTACACCAGACTCCTGCCTGCCGAGGACCGCTACATACACACTCGTTCGCAGCTCATGGACCAAATATCTGTGTACCTTGCTGGTCATGTGGCCGAGGACATTATTTTCAATGAGAGGACGACTGGCCCTCACCATGATATTGAGCAAGTTACCAAGATCGCCCGGGCGATGGTGACTGAATATGGTATGAGCGATGGGCTGGAAATCCGAACGTTTGGAAAGAGAGAAGAGATGATCTTCTTGGGCAGGGAGATTTCAGAGACGAAGAACTATAGTGAGAGAGTAGCTCTTGAAATAGACAGAGAGGTCCGGGCTATCATTCAGAAGGCTTACGATGTGGCCAGGAATACTCTGACCGAGAATAGAGAGAAACTGGTCCAAATTGCGCAGAGGTTGATTGCTGATGAGACTATTGAAGGCGAGGCATTGGAGAAGCTATTCAATGAACCCGTCCTCTCCGCCACTGCATAGATTCGCCTCTTAGAGCAGGTCCGTCTTGCTAGTCGAAGTAACTCCGAACCCCATTCTCCCAGAAGTGGCTATAAACGCCGTTCGCAAGGATGCATATGGCGTAGTTATCAGCTATGTGGGCACAGTTCGGGATTCATCCCAACATGGCAGAAAGGTTCGCTTCCTGGAGTTGCAGGCGTCCTCTGAAAAACTGGCGGGGAAGGAATTGATGCGGATAGCCAGCGAGATCAGGGCCAGGTGGCATTTGGAGGATACAGCCATAATGCACAGGATTGGCAGGTTGGATGTAGGTGAAATCCTGTTGGTTGTTGCTGTAGGTGCTCCCCATCGAAAGGAAGCTCTTGAGGCTTGCCAATATGCGGTTGACCGCTTTAAGGAGATATCGCCTGCTTGGACAACTGAGGCTGTGGAAGGCGAATAGGCGGACACCAGTTGATGGTGCTAGCTCTTGCGCTCGGTTACATAGCCCGCTAGATCAGCAAGGGACTGATAGATCGTATTTCGAGGGAGCTGCTTCAGGGCAGAGCTTGCCCGGGACGAGAAGCTCTCCGCAATTCGGAAGCATTCTTTATGCACAGAGGAGCTGTGGACCGCCTCTACAATGAGCTTCGTGCCTGCTGACTTGTCTTTCTCAACAATCTCTTTGATTCTTTTTGCCTCATCGCTTTCGAGGCTTTCAAAGAGGAGTATCACAGGTAGCGTGAAGACACCCTGGGATAGATCATTGGCTACGGGTTTCCCCAGGGTCTCCTTCTGTCCCACAAAGTCGAGGATGTCGTCGACAATCTGGAAGCTCATCCCCAGATTGTAGCCGTAGTCCTTGAGAGATTGCACTGCGTCTTCAGGAGCTTCGCTGAGCACTGCCCCCGATTCACTGGCAGCGGCGAAGAGGGAAGCTGTCTTATTGCCGATAGTTTGGAAATACAGCTCTCTGCTCTTGTTAAAAGGATAGATTGACTCCTCAATCTCTCCGGTGCAAATAGTCATTAGGGTCTGGGCGAAAAGTTTAATCACACGGATGTTTCTTGTCTCGGCAACAAAGCCTGCGGAGGTGGCAAACAAGTAGTCACCCAGAAGCACTGCGTTGGAATTGCCCCAGCGATGTTTGATACTATCTTTGCCGCGGCGAAGGTAAGCATCGTCGATTGTGTCATCATGGATCAAAGTGGCAGTGTGCAACAGCTCTACCCCTGCTGCCATGGGGATCAACAGTTCCAGGTTGTATTGGTAGAATTTCCCTGCCAGTAGGGTCAGGGCAGGGCGAATACGCTTGCCTCCATTCTTGACAGCATGTTCCAGCGGCTCCATCATCTGGCGTGGAGCGGTCTTCACCACTTCCTCCAGTCTCTTCTCCACTTCCAGTACCTCTGGTTGAACAGGCTGGCAAATTGAAGCGATATTCAATGCTCTCCTTTCTGCATGACCCTAAAACAGACTTCTAGTTGTGTCCATTGCCAAGGCGACTGCTTTCCTCAGCTACTATCTTTTCGTCCAGCTTGGTGAACAGGGTCTCGGGCGTGGCCAGCCTCTGGCCTGATGGTACAGCATAGAAGCCCCATTTCTCCTCTGTAACCTTGCCTTTGAACCCAAGGAGATGGTGCAGTTTCTGGGAACTGAAAGGCAAAAAGGGCGAAAGAACAGTCTTCAAACAGGAGATAGTTGAGATGGAGGTGAAGAGAGCGGTAGCGCAGGACGCTCTATCCTTCTCGATCACTTTCCAGGGAGACTTATCATCGAGATAGCGGTTGGTCTCCTGGGCCAGTGACATGGCTGCCCTGATCCCTTCTCTGAAGCGGCATTGGTGGAGGGAATTGTCCACAGAGGCAACAGTTGACGCTGCTTTTTCAAGAAGCGCCTTGCTGGCTGCATCGAGTTCACCGGATGCAGGTACACAGCCGTCGAAGTGGCGATGTGTGAACGTGAGAACACGGTGCACCAGGTTTCCATAGGTGGCCACCAGTTCATCATTGTTGCGTCGCACAAACTCCCGCCACGAGAAGTCAGCATCGGCGGTTTCTGGCATGTTCGCGGACAGCAGGTAGCGCAGAGGGTCAGGTGCATAGCGATCCAGATAATCGGGTAGCCAGACTGCCCAATTGCGACTGGTGGAGAGCTTTCTCCCCTCAATGGTCAGAAACTCATTTGCTGGAACGTCAGTGGGAAGGTTGAACTCTCCATATCCCATCAACATGGCAGGCCAGATCATGGTATGAAATGGGATGTTGTCCTTGCCGATAAAGTAGTAACTCCTGGTTTCCTGTTGCCAGAAAGCTGACCACCCATTCTCCTTCTTCTGGATTCTGGCCCACTCCTTGGTCGCGGACAAATAGCCGATCACAGCCTCAAACCAGACATAGATTCGTTTCTTTTCGAAACCCGGCTGAGGTATGGATATTCCCCATTCAATATCCCGGGTTATGGCCCTGTCTTTCAGCCCTTCCTCCAGGTATCGCAGGGTGAAATTCAGTACATTCGGTCTCCAGTGGCTCTGCTGTCTCACCCAGCCAAGAAGTTCGTCTCTGAAAGCGCTCAAACGCAAGAAGAAATGTTCCGAATCTTCGGTCCTCGGTGTGCCGCCGCAAAGGCGACAGCGCGGGTTTCCTAGCTCGAGGGGACCGAGAGGCTTGCCGCACTTATCGCACTGATCACCCCTGGCTTCGTCGAAGCTGCAGAAGGGGCACCTGCCCTCCACATAACGATCGGGCAGGTAGCGCTGGCAACTGGGGCAATATGGTAGTGGCATCTTATCCCGATAGATGTAGCCCTTGTCCATGAGTTTGAGAAAGAAATTATGAACAACATCTGCATGGTTGGTAGTGCCAGTGCTGGTGAAGAGGTCAAAGCCAATGCCCAGCCTGTTCCAGGAATCGAGGAACCCCTGATGGTACTTGGTCGCGATTTCCTGGGGAGTCTTGCCTTCTTGCTCAGCGGTGATGGTTATCGGGGTTCCGTGCTGGTCACTTCCAGAGACCATGAGCACTTCGTTCCCTTTTGCGCGGTGATAACGGGCAAAAATGTCTGCTGGCAGGTAAGCGCCGGCGATATGTCCCAAGTGCAAGGGGCCGTTGGCGTAGGGCCACGCCACACCGATAAGAATCCTCTCCATTCAGATTTGACCTTCTTGATATTCTATCACAATCCTCTGTTGCTCTTAAGTTTCAGACAGGCCTGGTAGAGTTCTTTTCTTGATAAGCCTGTGGTGGGTGATAGCCGTGCCACTATCTCCTTTGCAGCAATTCCTTTGTCAATCAAAGAGCGAAGCTCCTTTTCTATCTTTGGAGTCAGTAAGGATTCCTCTGCTTCCTCTTTCTTCCCCTCGATCACCAGGGTGAATTCTCCTCTTGGTTGCTGAAAGTATTCCATAGCCTCCTGTATTGTTCCTCGAAAGACTTCTTCGTGAATCTTCGTTAGCTCTCGAGCTATGGCTATCCTTCTGTTGCCCAAAACTTGAGCCATATCACTCAGTGAACTCAGTAGACGGTGGGGAGACTCAAAAGCTACTATAGTTCCTTGTTCATGGGCGATTGATCCCAGGAACCGAATCCTTTCCGCCTTCTTCTTTGGGAGGAAGCCGAGGTAGGTGAATCGGTTGGTGGGCAATGTGGAGACTGCCAGGGCAGTGACCACTGCCGAGGGGCCGGGGATGGGTATGACTCTGATGCCTTGCTGGGTAGCAGCTACAATGAGCTCATATCCCGGGTCACTTACCCCGGGCATACCCGCTTCTGAAACAAGAGCCAGATCCCTGCTTTGCAGGCAGTCAAGGAGATAGCCTAACTTGGCCTTCTTGTTGTGTTCATGGTAGCTCGTCAGTGCTGTTTTGATGCCGTAGGCATTGAGTAGGACTCTTGTCCTTCGAGTGTCTTCAGCCGCAATAAGCCCTACTTCGTTAAGGGTGCGGATGGCCCGAAGGGTAATGTCCTCCAGGTTACCAATAGGCGTAGCTACAACGTAGAGTGCTGGCACAAGACTAGCTGTTCTTCCTATATCACGGTACATGGACTAGTATACTAGGTTTCCCTGGGCGAATCTCTCGGAAAGCCTTACGTTTGCGTGAATTGACTTTGCATAGTGCCTTTTGATATAGTTTGTGGGAATCGCTCGAGGGTGATGAGATGTCTGTTCGTGTATACAAGGAAATGAGGCGCTGCTACGGTTTTGAAGAAGTGGCCATAGTTCCGGGGGATGTCACTGTCAATCCTGAACAGACATCGACTGATCTGGTGTTGGGTAATCTGAGATTCTCTATCCCTATTCTAGCCGCAGCTATGGATGCTGTGGTGGACCCGGAATTTGCGGTCCTCTTCAGTAAGCTGGGTGGTTTGGCAGTGCTCAACCTTGAGGGGGTGCAGGCTCGCTACGAAAAGCCGAATGAGGTTCTTCGTGGGATCAGTCAGGCCCCTGTTGATCGAGTTGCCTCCCTTATGCAGCAAGTTTACTCCGAGCCGATAAAGGAGCGATTCGTAGGTGAGCGTATTCAGGCGATCAAGCAGAGGGGTGGAATCTGTGCCGTCTCGGTTACGCCGGCTAATACCAAGAGGCTTGCCTCTCTTATTGTTGAAGCAGGTGCCGATGTGTTGGTTGTTCAATCAACTGTTACCACCGCCCGACATATGTCCAAGAGCGCAAAAGGACTAGTATTCTCGGAGTTGTGTCAGTCAGTGCCCATTCCGGTTGTCGTAGGGAATTGTGTCAGCTACAGTGCTGCTCTGGAATTGATGAAGACAGGCATTTCTGGTCTTCTTGCTGGTGTTGGCCCGGGGGCGACCTGTACTACAAGGCAAGTTTTGGGGATAGGTGTACCTCAGGTGACAGCTACCATGGATTGTGCTGCAGCCCGGGACGATTATTTCCATGAGAGTGGTAGGTATGTTCCCATAATCACTGATGGTGGCATCCATGCCGGGAGTGACCTCTGCAAGGCCCTTGTGGCTGGTGCTGATGCAGTTATGCTGGGCGCTGTTCTCGCTCAGGCAGAGGAGGCACCAGGCGGAGGGTACCATTGGGGTATGTCTAGCCCACACCCGGCACTACCACGGGGTAGACGAATTAAGGTGGAGACCCGCGCCCCTTTGAAGCAAATCCTTTTCGGGCCTACCACTGTCAGTGACGGAACCCAGAACCTGATTGGTGCCCTGCAAACAGCCATGGGTGTTTGTGGTGCTGCCACCATCGCCCAGATGCACCAGGTTGAAATGGTTATCGCACCAGCAATAAGAACAGAAGGTAAATCTTGGCAATTTCAACAGGCCTGCTCTCAGTAGCTGATCTGACTGCCGATGATATTCGGCACCTCATCAGTGACGCCATCAGATCAAAACAGAGGGGAAGCTCTGCATTTCTCAACGGCAAAGTGCTGGCACTTGTTTTTGAGAAGCCGTCTCTTCGTACGCGTGTCAGTTTTGACGTGGCCATGTGGCAGTTGGGAGGGCATGCCGTCTATCTTTCGCCGGATGAGATAGGCTTGGGAAAGAGGGAGAAGATCTCCGATGTGGCTCGAACGTTGAGCCGCTTTGTGGATGGTATCGTGGCTCGAACGTTCTCTCATCCGACGCTGGAAATGCTGGCTGAATATTCTGGAGTACCGGTGATAAACGGTCTTTCGGACTATGAGCACCCGTGCCAGGCTCTTGGTGATTTACTTACCATCCATGAGAAGCGAGGTGTTTTGAAAGGCTTGCGCTTGGCCTTTGTCGGCGACGGCAACAATGTAGCCAGGAGCTTGCTCATGGCTGCCTCTTTGGTTGGAATGGACTTCTGCATTGCCTCGCCGCCAGGCTATGCCCTTGAGGAGGCAACCTTGCATCGGGCGGAAGGATTTGCCGCAAAGAGCGGGGCTCGCATATCTAACATATCAGACCATCGCCTTGCTGTTAGAGATGCTGATATTGTCTATACGGATGTGTGGATCAGCATGGGCCAGGAAGCTGAAGCGGGAGATCGCCACCAGGCATTTGCCTCGTATCAGGTGGACGCCGAACTCTTGTCATTGGCCAAGGAAGGTGCTATCTTTATGCATCCCCTGCCAGCTCATCATGGGGAGGAGGTTGTTGAAGGGCTACTTGATCACCCTCAGTCTGTGGTCTACGACCAGGCAGAGAATCGACTGCATATTCAAAAAGCAATCCTACTGAAGGTGCTGGGTGAGCAAGTTGCCTGAGAGATGTGATGTCCAGAGCTACCGTGGCCATCGTAGGCAGGCCCAATGTGGGCAAATCCACACTATTTAATCGTCTCATCGGTGAGAGACGGGCCATTGTCGAAGACTTGCCGGGGACGACCGTTGACCGCATCTACGCTGATCTCTCCTTTGAAGGGCATGACTTCACTTTGGTTGATTGCGGTGGCCTGGAACTCGAGCCAGGGTCTGCCATGAAGCAGAAGATCAGGGAGCAGATAGAGGCAGCAATCGCCGAAGCCCATCTGGTACTCTTTCTGGTGGATGCCCAAACCGGTCCGATCCCAGTTGACGAAGAGATAGCGGATATTCTGCGCCGATCGCAGAAACCGATTCTGCTGGTGGCAAACAAGGTGGAGGGTCCCAAGCAGCAGAATGAGGTACTCCAGTTCTATGAGTTGGATGCGGGCGACCCGATACCTGTCAGTGCTTATCACGGCCGGGGGATCAACGAGCTTCTGGATAGAGTTATCGCCGCTTTGCCTTCTCTGCCCGCTACCGTCAAGGAACCAGAAATAGCGATGAAAATCGCTATTGTTGGAAGACCCAATGTAGGCAAGTCACTTCTGGTCAATACACTCTTGGGGGAAGAGCGGGTCATTGTTGATGAGATTCCTGGGACAACTCGTGACGCGATAGACACAGTGCTTCGCTATGATGGCGAGAAAGTGGTACTCATCGATACGGCCGGAATCAGACGTCGCGGGCGCATTGAGCAGGGTGTAGAAAAGCACAGTTCAACCCGCACCTTGCGTGCTATTGACCGCGCTGATGTTGTTGTGTTGCTTGTTGATCCAGTTGAGGGTATTACATCTCAGGATATTCATATACTGGGCCTCATTCACAAGGCTTTCAAGGGAGCCATATTGGGGATCAACAAATGGGATCTGGTTGAGGTAAAGGATGTGGACTCGTGGAAAGAGTTGGTGAGACGGAGGGCCAGATTTATGCCCTATGTGGAGGTTCTGTGCCTCTCTGCCAAGACCGGGTTTAGCGTGGGGAAGG
>JBGOWL010000275.1:0-2805 GCA_041478585.1 Dehalococcoidia bacterium
CTCATCGTGGTCACCGGGCTCGGCTTTGCCCTCGTGAGGCGGTTCACACCGAGTGGCTTGATGGCCGTCCTGCTAGCTCCGGTCGCGAGTCTTGCGGTGGGGCAGCCTCTGACAGTTGTGTTGGGAGTCTCCTCTCTCGCCTCTATCGTTCTCGTTGCTCACAGAACGGACATCCGCCTTATCCTTAGAGCTGCACGTGAACGGACGGGCAAACGCCAAACCAAGCTTCCTGATTGAGGCCAGTCTCACTCCTAGTACATCGTTTGGGAGGAGTAATGGATGAAGCAAACATCATTTCTTAGATTCAAGGTCGCATCCGAGGACTGGGAATTTGAGCAGATTCACAAGCTCAACTACCGGACTTTTGTCGAAGAAGTGCCGCAGCACGAACCGAATCCCGATGGAAGGCTGGTGGACAAATTCCATGCGGAGAACACCTACATGATATGCCTGCGGAACGGCCAACTGCTCGGTATGGCTGCCATCAGAGGCAAGCGCCCTTTTTCCCTTGATGAAAAGCTCGCCAATCTCGATGCCTATTTACCTCAGGCGAATTCAATATGTGAAATCCGTCTCCTCGCCGTTGAGAATGGTCATCGTAGCGGTAGGATTCTCGAGGGATTGCTAGAATTGTTGATGGAGTACTATGAGAGGCACGGACATGACCTCGTAGTTATTTCGGCGGCGGTCGAGCAGATCAAGCTCTACCGACATATTGGATTTGTGCCCTTCGGACCACTGGTCGGTACAGTCAAAGCCAGATTTCAACCCATGTACCTGAGCCACCAAGGTGTTAGAAGGTTGAAGGAACACTTGGGCAGGTTGTCTCGTTCTCAGCCTCTGTCTTCCGGAGTGGAGATACTCACCAACTTCCTGCCTGGACCAGTCAATATCAGCCAGGACGTTCGACAGATATTTGCCGATCCTCCCATTTCTCATCGGTCGGAGAGGTTCGTAGATGATTTCCAGCACACGAAGCAACTGTTGTGTCGGCTGGTTAATGCCCAACATGTAGAAGTACTTTCTGGCTCCGGTACTATGGCGAATGACGTCATCGGTGCCCAGCTGTCTCTGATTCCCGGGCGAGGGTTGATTCTGAGCAACGGCGAATTTGGCAATCGACTTGTGGATCACGCAACCAGATTCAAACTGTCATTTGAGACACTCATGGTGGAGTGGGGAGATATCTTCGATCCGGATGCTATCATAGAAGCCATTGATTCTAGCCCCGGCGTCGTTTGGCTTTGGGCAGTTCACTGCGAGACGTCGACGGGCATTCTAAACGACCTGGAAAAGCTTAAAAAAATCTGCGCCGAGAGGGGAATCCTGCTTTGCCTCGACTGTATCAGCTCCATTGGTACGATCCCCATAGACCTACAGGGTGTCTATCTAGCTTCTGGCGTTAGTGGTAAAGGCTTAGGGGCGTTCCCCGGGTTGTCAATGGTATTCTACAGCCACAATGTCCTCCCATCACCAACGCTTCTGCCCAGGTACCTTGACCTTGGTCTCTATGCTACTAGCAAGGGGATCCCTTTCACGATCTCATCGAACCTAGTCTACGCATTAAGAATGGCCCTAGAACACCATCAACCAGATAAGGCATTCGGCGAGATCGCTGAGCTTTCGGTGTGGGTAAAGGCCAGCCTGCGCGATCTGGGATTTGGAATCATTGGCCCCGAGGCGCACCTATCTCCGGCAGTGATTACTATTGCGCTTCCTCCAACAATGAGTTCCGAGAGTGTAGGGCGTCGGCTTGAGGAAGCAGGATATGCCCTGAGCTACAGAAGCCAATATCTGCTCGAGCGGAACTGGGTGCAGATCTGTTTGATGGGAGAATGTTCCCGGGAAAGAATCACCCCCCTCTTCTGGACACTGAGGCAATGCCTGTGTGTTGAAACCGACCCGAAGGAAGGCTGAGATCAGGACACATTCTGGCTTGTATTCTATTTCCCTAGGGCTAGGAGATGGTCCGGGGTTAAAATAGACCTGACGGGTTTCCGGTGAGGCGCCATAATCTGGCTGGGGAGCTTAGACTGCCCCGACAATCAGACTGCCTGCCGGCCCTCAGGTGGCCCGATTAGGGAAATTGGGGTTCTGCAGAAGAAGCCCCGCATCAAGGAAGCAAGCATGGGCGGAGGGTCCGGCCAATACTCACTGAGCCCGAATTTTACTTTAAAGGAGGCGACATTGCTCAGGAGTGTTGGTATCGACCTCAGCCGTACCGGTAACCACCAGGTTTGTTGCCTGGATGAGCAGGCCAGGCCCTGCGACAGCTTCAGCTTCGACAGTACCCTGGAAGGTCTGGAGAAGTTTGAGAAGCGTGTTTTCTTGGAAGGTGCTACCCCCACCATCGTTTTCGAGCCAACGGGTTTAGCTTGGATTCCCATGGCAGCGTATCTCCGAGCTCGTCACCCGGACTGTCAACTGGTAAAGGCCAGATTGCAGAAGGTCGCTGCTCTCCGAAGATATCTTCATAGCCGCGCCAAGAGTGACCGTGTAGACGGGGTCACACTGGCCAAGATGCCCTTCATCGATGCCGAGCATCTGGACGAAGCTTATCTTCCGCCGGCTGAGTATCATGCGCTGCAGCGGCTGACACGGCAGCGGGAGCGTCTCATGAAAAGCATCACAATTCATAAAAACCGGATAGGCTCAATAATCAACGGGTATCTTCCCGGCCTACGAAAAGCCTTCACCGATGAGTGGTCCGAGCGGGCTAGGTTATTCTATCGGCAACTGCTCAATCCTTTTATTGTAGTCCGTGACGGCAAAGATGTCTTCGAGACACTTTTTGTCAGTGCCAAG
>JBGOWL010000102.1:0-6178 GCA_041478585.1 Dehalococcoidia bacterium
AGGAAGACGTAATCCGCCCAGGCGATGTCCGCATCCTTCAGTTTGGCGGTATTCATGTCGACCAGCTTCTTCTTCCACTGTGGTGGAAGCATCGAGGCTACGGTCAACAGTCCGAGCGGGGGAAAGGCTGCTTTCTTGGAAATGAATTTGAGGGCGTGCTTGAAGCTCCAGAAGGTGTCCGGGTAGCGCGGGTAAATCAGAAGTATATTCAATTACCGCTCCTTGGTTAAGAGAATGGCTGCAGCCGAGGGTTGCTGAGCTGCATGGTAGGAATCACACATACAATCATATCAGCCGAGTGAGCTATTTGTCTATTGTCAGTGTTTTTGCGATTACGAGAAGGCCAGCCAATATCCAGGGGATGGGGGAGATGATGTAGTAGTAGGTGTCCGATGCTACCAGTGGGACGCCAATGGGGGCACTCTCTACAATGCCCACCATGAGCGTTGCCCCGCATGCCAGCACCACGCCGATGCCGAATCCGTACCACAGGTTATCTCGAGGGGATTTGATGATATCGAAGGCGAGTTTGAGACCTACTCCTAGGAAAAAGACAAGAGCTATGGTACCGAGGATGCCGGTGTTGGAATAGAGTTCGAGAGAGGCATTGTGGGCGTGGGTAATCTCGGAGGTTATTGTGGCACTACCGTGGTAGACCAAAGCCCAGCAGCCCAGTCCAAGGCCGGAAAGGGGAGAATTCTTTATCATGTCGATTGTGTCTTGCCATATGGGCAGTCTGCTGCTGATGCTCTCCCAGGTCAGCAGGCTATTGAGGGATTCCCAGGTCACAATCAGCACGATCACAAGGAATGAGAGGCAGATGATGCCGGCAAGTAGCCTCGTTGGGGTATGATGGCCAAATATGGCCATTCCGGTAAGAATAGCAACAACAATGACGAGAGCCAGGGCCAAGCCGTGGTGGGTGCCGATACCACCGAAGACAAAGTTCGGTTGGGTTGAAGGACTAGGCAGGTTGAATAGAGCGAGAAGAAGGACGATGAGGAAAGCCAGGGGGGCCAGAAGGAGAACACATTTCATCAAGGTGGATATTTTGATGTAGTTTACCCAGGAATAGTAGAGAAGCGACATAGCGAGCATGCATTGGAAAGCCCCCAGGCTTATGGTCTGGTTGGGTGAGGTGAGTAATCCGAGCAAAGCGGCAATCATGAGCAGAGCCAGAGGAAGGTCGAAGGGCGTGGCCAGTCTGGATGCACTGCGGTTTATGAGGCGCAGGGGAAAAGGCAGGGAAGCCACTCCAAGACCGATCCAGGGGTAAGCCGGTCCGATGTTCAGAAGGTAGGATACGAAAACAAAGGCTACGGCTGTGCCGGTCCATAGAGGTTCAGTAATGGTCAGAAGGGTGATAACCTTTTGCAGAGCTTTGCGAATGACAGTGGCTTGGGGGGAAGATGGAAAGGATCGAAACCAGGCCGATACTCTTAAGCGAGGCGAATTGGGTGGCATGACTCTCAGTATGATAGTATTGTGACTCTTCGTTTTGCAAGCTGTGGACGTTTTCCTTTCAAGGCGGAGATTGTCTGCGGGGATTCGGTGACTTTGCGGGTCAGGTGAGGGCAGCTGACACCCACTATCGACGGGAGGCCACCAGGGCCTCCCCTACAGGTGGCTCGTGGCTCATAGCTCGTGGGTATTTGGATTCCCGTTTGCACGGGAATGACATGAGAAAGAAGCGGGAATGACATTCGAGAGGGAAGGACAGGCGTCGGGTCAGGGACTCGGAGAGCCACTGCCGGCGGGAGGCCACCAAGGCCTCCCCTACTCATATATGATAGAAACAGGTTTGATCGAGGAAAACTACGCTCAAAACTCGTCCTTTACTTGCATCAAGCAAGGAATCTATAATTGGGGCTCGGTACGATGAGAGCGGCCGGGAGGTCATGAAGCACAACATCCTTGCTCAAGGGCTTATTCAATACCTGAAAGACCCTCTGCGGAAGAACTCTGCTTTCCTCATCGCCAGTCATGCGGCGATCGGCTTATTGGGTTTCTTCTTCTGGGCGATTGCTGCTCGCGCCTATGAAGCTGAGGACGTGGGATTGGCGACCGCCCTTATCTCGGCTGTGCTGTTGCTGCATACCTTTGCGAGGCTTGGGCTTGATCTCGGCCTGATTCGTTTCCTGCCCAATGAGAGAGACAAGTCCGCGATGATCAATACCTGTTTCACTCTGGTCGGCTTGTTCTCTATTGTGCTGGCGGTGGTGTTTGTCCTGGGGGTGAGGACATGGTCTCCGGCATTGGGTTTCATCAGGGGGGAAGCAGACTATTTTGTGCTGTTCGTCGTCTTTACGGGTGCCGTCAGTCTGGTTGGGCTGCTGCGGCAGGGGGTATTCGTGGCTTTCAGAAGGACCGAGTTCTCTTTTGCTATGGAGGTCATAGCCGGGGTGAGGTTGCCACTGCTGGTTCTGATAGTGTCGCTGGGAACGTTTGGCATCTTTGGCATCTTCTGTTCCTGGGGCCTGGCATCGTGTGTGGCTCTGATTGCGGGGGTGTTATTCATCCTTAGGCTGCAAAGGGGCTATCGGCCTGTGCCTGGCATTGAAAGAGGAATAGTTGGCAGCATGCTGCACTTCTCCCTTGGGAACTATGTGGCTGAGAGCTTTAGAGAACTGCCGGGGTTTGTATTGCCTTTGCTGGTAGTCAACATTCTGGATCCCGCGGAGGGGGCGTATTTCTATATTGCCTGGACTTTGGCCAGTGTGATACTGATGATCGCGTATGCCACGAGCTTTTCGTTGCTGGCCGAAGTCTCCCGCGAACCGGGGAGGTTTGGCAGCGATGTTGGCAGAGCTATGAAATTCATGCTGGTCTTGCTGATACCGGCGGTTGTTCTGGTGTTTCTTCTGGGGGATAGGATTCTGTCCTTATTCGGCGCCGACTATGCCGAGAATGCTGGCAATCTGCTGCGTTTGTTAACCCTTTCGGGGGTGCCGCTGGCGTGCAATATTCTCTACATAACCTGGAAGAGGCTTCAACAGCAGATAAGGGCTGTAGTATATGTGTACGGTTTCGTGGCGGCGTTCACAATCGGGGTTGGCTATGTGTTGATGGAAGAGATGGGACTGGCAGGCATTGGCATAGCATGGCTTTCGGCGAACGGGATGGTGACCGTCTTCATAGGCCTGGCCATGCTGAAGAGATGGATCCAGAGTGGTAACACGAGGGACGATCAGGGTAAGGCAGAAGCATCCACCCGATAGACCTTGACATCATCCTGTGCATAGACCAGGTCGAGGTAGGGGCAACTATCAAGCCATACCTCGGTTGCCTGGGGCAGGTCGCTCCAAAGCTGGGCATCGGGTTTCAGATCTACAGCAACATAGTCAATTGAGTAGTCCTTGATAACCTGAGGGACTTCGTAGTGAACAAGTTCGGGGGTGCCCGGGATATCAGGAACAGTGAATGTGAAGACGAAGTCCACTGTTGCCTCGGTACCTTCAAGATCAAACGACAGTGGGATACAGTCCGTTTCAGGCTCGGACATCACGATGGCAGCGCCAGTGGCTTCAATAGCAATGTGCACGGTGACTGAGACCACTCCCTCGAAAATGGTTTTGAACTCCTGGACTATCTCGAAGGAGTGCTCAGCGGAATTGATCGACACTGACTTCGGTTGATAACAGAAACACATGGGAACCTGGAAGCGGGAGACTGAGGGACTATTGCTCTGGATGGCGTAGGAGACGGTGGCATATTGACTGCTCTGGTCTAACCTTGCCGTCTGCGTGACTCCTGTATCGTAGAGGAGATATGAGGTTACCATCTCCATGGCCTCGGCAGTCTTGTTTATGTAGACCTCTTTTGGGGTATCCATGAGGGTCACAGTGGCGCCGCTCTCTGTCTCGAGACTGTTCCGACTGTCATCAAACATGAGCACGTCTTGATACAGGCCGCCAATGTAGGCACCAAGCACAGGGTTGCCTGGCACGCCTGCGTATGGATAGCCGTTGGCGAGTCTGATGCTGCCGTTCTCCAACCCCTGGTGGCGCGAGAGGATTCGTTCTGCAGCCAGAGACCGCTCTGTGAGAATGGCATAGGGTGCCATGTGCCTGGCTGTCACACCACAGACAGTCCTTTCTGCTTCTCCCTCTATCCACCATCCAAGACTCTCAGGATAGGCGACCATAGTGGCGTCTTCCGGTGTATTCAGGCCGACCCATTGGACTGTCTCCCAGCGGTTGTCGTCCAAGTAGCCGTAGTAGTCCAGGCCGTCGCGCAAGGCTCTCTGGGAGGTGACTATGGTGGAGGACAGCGAAGCGATGATAACGGCGACCGCAACGGCCTTTGGCAACCAGTGAAGTGAAGGTGAGAGGCGAGGGCTCTGCCATGCCCAGAGCCGTGAAAGAATGACCCCGACAATCAGCCAAACCGGGAAGTACAGAAAGAAATGTGCACGACGATTCAATTCTGCGAATGGGGGCGGCAGGAGGAACAGGCTCAATGTCAACGAGAAAAGGAACATGGCTCCCACAAGAATGGCCCGATTCTTGTCCTTCTCTCGGAGCCAACGGAGGCCGACGATGATGAGTACTGTGGCAACAACAATGCCTGCCAGCCAGGGCAAGTAGAGCAGACGGACACCCATGTCGGTGGCGGGCTGAATAGAGATGGAGGAGCCGGGATATGCTCCCTGTTGCATGTCGAGCAGTCGAAGGTATATGGGCACATAGGGAAGAGACAAGATGCCACCGAGAGCGAGTGATGCCATCACCGGTCGGTAGTTCTGACGCAGGCTCTGACGGCCAAAGAGTGCCAGGGCAATGACTATGACCAGAAGAAGGGGTACGAAAAAGGCAAAGGAAAGCTGGTGAAAGCCAGGGACGAGGGAGAATGACACTCCCGTAAGAACGATGTTGAACTTGGAAGGCTTCTCAACCACCGAGATGAAGAAGTGCAGGGTGAGCAGGATGAAGAACATCCCGGTCATGGTGATGTAGCCCCAGGTCAACATATCCGAGTATGCTGGGGTGAGTACGAACAGGATAGCTGTGGCTGCGGCTATCCACGGGTGCGAGATGCGTCTTGCCAGCAGATAGAAGGGTATCCCAAGTGATACGGAAACCAGGACCCCCAGGAACTTGACGCCAGTGAGGCCGCCGAATGCCACGGTGAAAGGGAGCAGAGGCAGGGCAATCAGTGGAGGGCGGGTCAGTCCCAGACCGGTGGGATCATGGCCAAACAACGTGTGCATGGTTGTCAAGTAGTTAGCGATGTCTTGTCCCATATCAAGATGTTGCATAACCGAGGCGTATCTCAGACCAAAGATGACAGCCAGGCTGACAAGCAGGGCCGCCAGAGGAAGGTGTGATTTGTATCTATTCATTGACAGAAACAATGGCATGCTCACATTGCCTTGTAGACTTGTTCAAGCGAGTCGACGATGTCATCCCAGTTATAGGCACTGGCGAATTCCTGGCATCGTCTGGCCCAATTGCAGCCAGGATCAAGTGCCGACAAGATCTTCCGTACCATATCTTCTTCTGAGATATCACAGACAAAGCCGTTGTATCCATCTCTGACCAAATCGCGGGCTGCATTTTGGCGGTGGCAGACCGTGACCACCGGTATACCGCAGGCATTGGCCTCGACTACCACGATGCCGAATCCTTCTCTGAGCGATGGGAGGGCAAGGACTTTGGCCGATTTCATGTACGAGAAGACTTCGACGTCTTTTTCCAGGTGTCCCTTGAAGTGGATGTTTGCCGAGAGGCCCAAATCGCTAACCTCACGTTGCAGGACTTCTTTCTCGGGGCCGTCGCCGATCACAAGGCACCTGATGTTGTGGTGCTGTTCTCTGATGAGGTTCACTGCCTTGATGAGCAGAGTGACATTCTTCTCTCGGGTAAGCCTGCCGGCATAGATGACGTCCGCAGGCTCGTTGGACGGTGGTGCATTCCTAATGACGGTGATGTCGGCCCCATTGGGAACAACCGCCGCATCCTTGTGTGCCAGCTTGTCCAGATCTCGCTTTGTGGCTTGTGAGACGGCGATAGCTTTGTGGGGCAGGCAAGCTACCACCCGTTCGGCAGCCCAGGCCACGCTCTCGGCCACGGCCTCTATGTCACCCGCGTCGAGCGCTAGTACGTCCAGATGCAGGCTGTCCCGGGACACTCGAGCCACCACGGGCGTCGGGGCCCGGCGCAATTCCGTCTCCAGCGCC
>JBGOWL010000254.1:0-3041 GCA_041478585.1 Dehalococcoidia bacterium
AGGATGGATTTTTTGAGCGTAGGCCCTTTTGAGCTCATCTTAATCCTGATTGTTTTCTTCATATTCGTAGGTCCGGCAAAACTGCCCGAGATCGCCGGCATGATAGGGAAAGGTATGCGCAAGTTCAGAGAGGCATCTGCGGAACTTAACAGGGGACTGAAGGACATGGCCGACGAGGTCAAGTAGGCGGGTAGTGAGCTGGGCAAGGACGTGAGCGAGACTGCGAAGCCCGGCACGGGATTGACCAAGGACCTTCAGGAGGTCTCCAGGGAAATACAGGGAATGGTGAGAGAGGCAGGCGATTCTGTGAAGTCTGCCAAACGACCAACCAGGAGCGCTGCAACGAGGATCCCCAAGGAAGCAAGCGACAAATCGAAACAGACAGGCGCTGCTATGGACCCCGAGCAGAAAGAGACAGCCAGGAAGCAGAGAAGCGAAGAAGAGGCTTAGCATACCAAGATAGCCTGGATAGCATGGTTTTGACTGGTTTCGAAGGTGGGGAAAGCTAGCAACAAGAAGCGAAATGAAGACAAGAGGCTCACGCTCCTAGGCCATCTTGAGGAGCTGCGGCGGCGACTTGTCTATTCTGTTGTTTTCCTGGTCATCACCATTGTTGTGTCCTTCATCTTCGCCGAGCAGATTTTCGATTTCCTTACCTCGCGAGTACCGCCGGATGTTCCGCTCATCTACACCGAAGTGGCAGAGAAGATATCCATCTACATGAAAGTCTGCCTCTACTCTGGCATAATCCTGGCCATGCCTTTTCTCATCTATCAAGCGGTGATGTTCGTCCGCCCTGCCCTGACCCGAAAGGAGCGGGGATATTTGTATGTTCTTCTGCCGGCGGTACTGCTGTTCTTCCTCGCTGGTGCGGCCTTCGCCTACTACGTCTTCCTGCCAAAGGCGCTCGAATTCCTGCTCGAAGGCAGTTATCTCAGTGATATTGAACCTTACATCAAGATAGGAGACTACGTCTCCTTTGTAGCCCAGATAGTCTTTTACATGGGCCTGGTCTTTGAGCTTCCGGTGATAGCCTTTTTCCTGGCCAAGATCGGCGTAGTCTCGCATCAGTGGCTTGCCAGGCAGAGGAAGTGGGCATTTGTGGCCGCCTTCATCCTTGCTGCTATAATTACACCAACGCCGGATCCGATCAACCAGACCATAGTTGCGATACCGATCGTATTGCTTTATGAGTTGGGCATCTGGCTGGCCTGGATTGCCCGCAGGAAGCCCGCTGCGGTGCCTGCGGAGAGCTAGGCGTAGATAGAGGGAGCGAGGGGGCTCCGGTGAGCTCCGCGGACTTCAAATCCGTTGATGGGCATCTTCAATGTCCATGGTGGGTTCGACTCCCATTCGCTCCCGCCAACAAGAGTTAACCAGAAGTTAACCAGTTCCTTCCTCCAATCCCGCAGAGATGGCTTATCCCCTGAGACACTGAAGTTCTATTTCCTACATGGCTGCTATCTGGAACCCCAAAGGTGAGATTTTGGGTGATATTCGGGTATATCTATATATATTCCAGATATCACCGGTTTTCTCACCCATCGGCTTGAGGACAACCTGAAGTTCCACAAGGGACCGCTGCATGATGGCAAATGCAGGATTTTACTGGTGCCTTCGTTCGGGGCAGGTTGTTGTCCCCACCACGAGACCAAAGTCATATAAGAGACACCCCTGTACGTATACAATATTTGGCGTATCGTGGGATAGATACGAATAGATCAAGGACGACAGACACAGAGAAAGGAGGTGAAGATGTCACGTCTTGTCAGGTATCTCTCGATAGCAGTCATCGCACTGGGAATAGCAGGCTTGGCCATCGGTGTAGCCTTTATTGTGGAAGGGAAGGCAAAGAGCGACTACCTCAAGGAAGCGATGCGTGAGGAACAGATCACCTTGGGTCTGACAGAAGAGCAGATTGAGCAGGGCAACTTGGTCGACACGGCTTCTGAAGCACAGAAGGCAGGCGACACCATAAGGGAACACCGCCGCTCGATTGCTCCGACGTACGGCGACCTCGGACGGTTTGATCCAGCAAATCCTGACCATGTGCGCTACATGCAGGCCCTGAATCTGGAGACTTACCTTTACTTCGCAGTGGCATCCTTTGGCCTTACCACAGTAGTCCAGGTAAGCGGCATATTCATGCTGGTGACTGGTATCGCTTTGACCATCATCGGCGTGTTAGTGCTGAGGCTCCGCAGGCCTACGCTACAGCCTGCCTAGACACCCGCCAGATCCATTACGGTCAACCAACAAGAGGGGGGCCGAGCTCTTGCTGGGCCCCCCTTTCTTTTGCTGCCACAATGGGCAGCCTGGTGTTTTGAACACAATCGCCACTTCCCCCTGAGATTTGAGGTGGTTCTGGCCGGGTGCCGTCGCTGTGAGGCTTGGTTCTAGTCTGCCCGGCGGAACTGACGAAATGCAGCCATGCAAAGAGGGGGTGGACATCTCTGCCACCCTCTGATGGTGATAACCTTACGCCCGGGCGCTGTCTCTCCGGTTTCTCATTCCCTTCATCACGAGCAAATAGCCCACCCCAAGCAAGAGCCCAAGAGCAGCCAATGTTGTCGCCATCTCGCTCCCTTGACCCGGCATAGCAGGTGCTCCGCCGCTGCAAATGCCTCCTCCACCACCTACCACACTGAAGCCATCTGTCTTCGTGTCAGTACCCCATCCGGTCGTCACTAACACATCTCTTGCTCCTATGGCCGCATCAGCGTCAATGGCAATCTGAGCCATGATCTCAGTGCTGCTGTTGACATTGAAGCCTTCAACAGCTATCCCAGAGCCAAAGTCCACGAACGTTGCTCCATCGAAGTTGGAGCCCGAGATGGTCACTGTCAGATGTTGCTTTCGCTTCCCACTGTCAGGATCCAGATCCTGAACCTTCGGACCCTGACCGGTAGTGAAGCTATTCTCATGGCCAGAGCTGCCACCATCGCCTACAGCTTTGGCCTGGTAGTAGTACGTTGTTCCGGGCGTGAGGCTGCCCAAGTCAAAGTAGAAACTCCCCGTGCCGGTCATGGTCTGGCCAGTGG
>JBGOWL010000151.1:0-4758 GCA_041478585.1 Dehalococcoidia bacterium
CCTCTTCATTCACGACGGCTTCTTTCACATCTTCGGAAACATGGTCACCCTCTACTTCTTTGGAACATACCTGTGCGCACTGGTGGGAGACGGTAAATTCCTGATCACTTACTTCCTGGGAGGATTGCTGGGAAACGCCCTTTGCATCCTCTATGCCTTGTATGCACCCTGGGCGAATCCCAACTTCGATCCCTACGTCACCTACATCGGTGCATCAGGCGCCGTGTTCGCCGTAGGAGGCGCACTGGCAGTGCTGCGTCCAAACGCCAAAGTCATCATCTTCCCCATACCAGCCCCTCTGCCTCTCTGGGTAGCCATCCTCGGGGGATTCCTCATCATTTCCCTGTTTCCAGGTGTCGCCTGGCAGGCCCACCTGGGCGGCCTGGTACTCGGTCTCATAGCCGGCCTTATCTTCAGAAGCCGACAACGTCCCTTCATCCGGTACTAGTGTCCTGACAGGCGTTCAAGTGACAGTAATATCTCATCCGGGAATTTGGTCCATGGTAGCTTGTCGGGGCCCTGACCCGACGCCTGGTTTTTTCAGCAATCCCAAGGTCAGGTCGGGGAACTGACACTCACGGAAGTTGGCGAATTGGCAGATAATCACCTGACGCGACACTAGATTGGAGGCATCTCGCCTTTTCCCGACTGCATCTGCTAACCTCGACTCCAATGTCGGGCCTGAAGATCGCCCACTGGGTCACTCAGTTGTGAACAACATACCCAATATTGCAGGACCCAGCGCCTGAAGGTCCAATTCACGCCCTCGCAAGCAGGGATGCACTGTGTTATCATTTAGGTTTAGTAATGCATGAACTCGCTGTCACGCAGAGCATGTTGGACCTTGTGCTGGAAGAGGCAAACAAGACAGGATCAGGTAAGGTACAGAAGATCAATCTTGTCTTCGGAGAGTTGTCTGGCGTCGTCGGCGACTGTGTGCAGTTTTACTTCGAATTTCTCAGCAAGGGCACTCCTGCGGAGGGAGCATCCATCTCGTTCAGGAAGATCCCAACACAGGCGCGCTGCCGTGAATGCGGAGAGGTGTTCACACCTGAGGAATTTGACTGGTCCTGCCCCAAATGCCACAGGGTCGGTGTGGAGATCACAGCGGGCAAGGAACTGTACGTCGAGAGTATTGAGGTGGAGTAAGAATGGAGATAAAGGTTCTGAAAGATATCCTGAGTGCCAACGACCAGATCGCACAGAGAAATCGGGCGCTTCTGGAGAAAAAAAATGTGTTTACCATCAACGTCATGTCCTCACCCGGGGCTGGAAAGACCAGCCTCATCCTGGAAACCATAAGGAAACTCAAGAACAAAGTCAGCATGGGCGTTATCGAAGGAGACATAAGCTCTACTATCGACGCCGAAAAGGTGAAAAGGGAAAAGGTGCCAGTATTGCAGATAAATACCGGCGGTGAATGTCACCTGGAGGCTGTGATGGTGAACCGAGCCCTGGACAATCTGCCCCTGGATGACATCGGCCTCCTGTTCATCGAAAACGTGGGCAACCTCGTCTGTCCTGGGGAGTTCAAACTGGGAGAGGATAGAAAGGTGCTGATCCTGAGCGTACCCGAGGGAGATGACAAGATCTACAAGTATCCTTTGCTGTTTCACCTGGCAGATGCCGTAGTGATAAACAAGATTGACCTTCTGCCCTACACAAAATTCGACCTCGAGGGATTCTCCCTGGCACTCAAGGGAATCAATCAGAAGGCCAGGTTGTTCCAGGTGTCCTGCACTACCCATGAAGGCATCGAGGATTGGACCGACTGGATTTTGTCCAGCATGCAACTCCAGAAGAGGAGGGGACGCAAGAAACCGTAGAAGCTGAGGGCTGTCTCCACCGGTGAGCTCCTCTACGAGACAGCTGTCAGAGCAAGGGCAACCAACACTGTGCCAACGATTGCTGCCAGTATTGTGGCCCCACAACCTGAGCAACTATCCATATCAGATGCTTCCTATGCTTTCCCAGGACTTGGGAATCATATTGATCCCATAAGTGACCAACCCTCCAATGGCGATCACCTAGTCTTCACCGTGGCATGAACAAACCCGCAGAGACGAAGCACCCTCCTGTTATGGCCTACCCCTCTGAAATAGGCGTTCTCGAGGTATTCACCAGTCACTTCCTCTATCTGCCAGAATCCCTTCTGGGAAAGGAACTCCCCAATATTCCCTTCCTCTATCCCAAAGGTAAAGGGTTCGTCCGTAAGTGGCTCATCAAGTAGTTCATAGGCTTTCCTTACCGCCTCTATCCTTTGTACTCCTTCCATCTCCGAGGTTCCATCCACAAATGACTTGAACAGGTAGTCGAATATGATGCAACTGTCCTTACCAGAATTGTTAGCCACGAAGGTCAGAGTATCATCAACCGCTTGCGGAGTAAGGTACATTGTCACGCCTTCCCAGATGAAACACGTCTTCAGGTTCCTGTCGTAGCCACTCTCAAACAATCTATCGAGCTTTTCCCTCTCGAAATCGATGGAGGCGTAGGTGACGTTACCCGGAAGAGAACCGAATATCTTCTTCACCTTTGCCATCTTCACTTTCTGAGTAGCCGGGTGATCCACCTCGAAGACCTTAACCCTGCCATCCAGTCCATCAAACCTGTAGGCTCGGGAATCATAGCCAGCTCCCAGGATGACCAGTTGATCGATCCCATCGGTAATACACTCCCTCAGGTAATCGTCGATGTACCTGACACGGCCGATTATGTCGCCGACCAAGCCAGGGACCAATCGTTCAACAACCCATAACGCGACCATTCTCAGGAACCCACTGTTGACAAGGAGTCTGAACCTGGTACCGACAAACTCCCTTGCCAGAGGGTCATAGCAGACCCGTTCATTGTCAGGCCTCAGAGACTCAGCCGCCCTCAAGGCAGCGACTGCCTCTGCGGTTATGCTCGGTATGCCCTGCTTCACGTCTTACGGAACCTCAGTGGGCGACATTATACCACCTGAGTCTCCCATGGACGCAAACGAGAACCCAGACGCCAGAGCCAACTCTGTGGAAATCTGGAGGTTGGGGTATGGCGCGAACCTCCCTATGACTGTACACGACCTAGCTTACATCGTAGAGGACGAGGACAGCTTGAGGCTTTGTCGACGGCTGGAACAAAGCAAGTCTCGAGCGGCTATACGGCACTGAGATGAGAGTCCAGCCATAGCTTGAAAAGGGTTGCGCAGCCCTGAACCCACCGATTCATCCCACTACCTGATCAAACACTTTTTCAAACCATTCACGCCATGGAAAGGCACGCCTCTCTTGCCAGCACCAAATGCCCTTTCACACCAGAACCTCTCACATATCAGCGGTTTGGTATCATAAATAGCACACGTGTATCTACCGCGATCCGCCCTCTTCAGGAAAGGGCAGTGTTTCAGATTCTCCCCAGTCTCAGGGTCTATCCAGTCTATCCAGACATCCCACTTGCCTTCACAATCACTGGGCACCCTACACAGCCAAACATAACGCAGGATATCGTACCGTCCCTGGCTTCTCCATCGGCCATAGTCCTCGGGCATCATGGTGAATCCAGATCCCTGCACCAGGCAACATTTGCCGCATCTGGAACACACCGGCATCTTCTGAGGTTTTCTCATCACAATTGTGCCCACCACGAGATCTCGAACCATTATACCACCAACGACAAGAGCCGCTCAGATATAAATCTGCCAATAGTCCACCGTTGTGAAGTTGCTGCACCGATCCTGCGTTATCCTTCCTACAGCCAAAGGAGTTGGACAGGGCAACACCCGGGATGAGACTTGAAGGGAGAATCAACAATAATGCAAGACGGCTGACAAGTTCAGAAACAAGATCAAGCTTGATGCAGTCTTCAGAGCTACATTCTGGGCGTGGTCTTCAGCTCCTGAAGCACCAGGCTAGTGACCGCCGGGATAGCGCTCTCCACCTCCGGCGTGCACCCTTCGCGGAAAGTGGTGATGTCGGCGACCTCAATAGCGAAGATAATGACCTCCTGGGGCATCTCCATGCCAAGTCGGCGCCCCAACTCCAGAACGGTGGCCAAATCAACGTCATGGAGCGTTGCACAGTGAAGGGGACCAGGCAGATCCCCCAGACCCAACCGGTAGACTTGACCGGGTTTCCCATCCCTGGTCTGGATGGCATCAACGACGATGATTCGCTGATACCCCGCGATCAAATCCAGCAGTCCAAGACCAGCAGCGCTGGTTTCCGCCACCACCACCTCCGGACCGGATACCTCGTCCTTCAACGCTTCCACAATCCTTATCCCTACCCCATCATCAGCACATATTGGATTCCCCAGGCCCAGAACCAGTGTTCTCAAGACTACAACCTCCAAAGGTATCGACTCCCCAAATCCTGCCACCCACCTTCACAGCAGAATGCAGCCTAAAACAACTGGGGGCCTGGTTGTGGGCTGCCCCCCCTATTCATCGAACCGTCAGTGCGTATCAACCCAGTGAGAGATTTGCGCTGTCACCACCAATTGATCCCTGATCTCGAGGTTAGGATGTAGCTCTATCCACCGCAACTACTGCAGCTGGCAGCCGAACAGCCGCTGCAGGAGGAGCCCCCGATAGGCGTGGACAAGCCGTTATCACCCTTGGAGTACGAGGCGAATCGGGAAACCGCTCGCTGGGCTATCTTATCGCAGCGTGGACATGGAGCCCCATCACTCGATCGTGAAAGAGGGCGAAGTAGCTCAAATCTTACACCACAGTCAGGACAACAGTATTCGTAGATAGGCATATCTGTTTCTCCGGAG
>JBGOWL010000064.1:0-7382 GCA_041478585.1 Dehalococcoidia bacterium
CGGCGACCATTCCACACCTGCCGTATTGAAGTCCCATAGCTGGCATCCTGTGCCCTTCCTCCTGTATTCGCAATTCTGCCGACCCGATGAAGTCACCGGATTCTCCGAGCGGGCCTGCACCCGAGGATCCCTGGGAACGTTACCTGCCCTGGAGCTTATGCCACTGGCACTGGCCAATGCCCGTAGACTGACCAAATTTGGAGCTTAAGGAGACAAGATATGCGTGTACCGATAATCGCTGGCAACTGGAAAATGAATACCACCATTGACGAGGCCGTCACACTGGTGCGAGACATGCTGGATAAGCTGGATAGGATAGAGGCTGTCGAGAAAGTCCTTTGCCCTCCCTTCATCTCCCTCAGTGCAGTCAGGGCGCTCTTGCTTGACTCCTCTATTAAGCTGGGTGCCCAGAACCTCTATTTCGAACAGAAGGGGGCCTACACCGGCGAGATTTCCCCGCCAATGCTGGCTGGTTTGTGCCAATATGTGATCCTGGGCCACTCCGAGAGGAGACAGTACTTCGGCGAAACTGACGAAATAGTCAACCGCAAGGTTAAGGCAGCTCTCAAGGCTGGCCTTAAGCCCATTCTATGCGTTGGCGAGAGCCTGTCGGAAAACGAGGCGGGCAAGACAGAGGAGATCGTCACCAGGCAGCTCAAAGGAGCCTTGGCTGGTATAGACTCTACCCATGATCTTATCACTGCCTACGAGCCAATCTGGGCCATCGGCACCGGCAAGGCAGCCACCGGCCAGCAGGCTAACAACACCATTGGCCTCATCCGCCATACTCTATCCGACCTATACGGTGAGCCAGCAGCTCAAGCCGTCCGCATTCAGTATGGTGGCAGCGTTACCGGCGCCAATATTGCCGAGTTCATCTCTCAGCCCGAGATCGATGGCGCCCTTGTCGGAGGAGCTAGTCTAAAAGCCCCCGACTTCCTGAGTATCGTGCAACAAACGGCTAACGCCAAGCGGGCATGAAACTTGTTGCCGCCATCGTAGGACCCACTGGCATAGGCAAGAGCAAGCTGGGCCTTTTTCTGGCACGCACTCTCGATGCCGAGATCGTCAATGCCGATAGCCGTCAGATCTATCGCTACATGGATATCGGCACGGCCAAGCCCGTTCCTGAGGAGCGGGCTTCCGTGCCGCATCATCTTGTCGATATCGTCGATCCGGATGAGGATTTCAGCCTTGCTCTATACCAATCGCTGGCATACAGTTGCGTTGAAGACATCATGCAACGCGGCAAGCTGCCCATACTGGTCGGCGGAAGCGGTCTTTATGCGTGGGCAATTCTAGAGGGCTGGAACATCCCTGAAGTTCCCCCCAACCCTGAGTTCAGGCGCCAGATGGAGAAAACAGCACTTGTAGAAGGCGTCGACGCACTCTACCGTCGGCTCGAGAGCATTGATCCGGTGTCTGCCGGCAGAATGGACCCGCAGAACCTGCGCCGCATCATCAGAGCCCTGGAGATCTACGAGGCCACCCACAGACCCCCCTCCCAGCTTCAAGGCAAAACCCAGCCGGGGTTTGACACCCTCATCGTAGGGTTAACCACCGAGAGACAGCGACTATACCAGATGATCGATCGCCGGGTTGATGATATGATACAGCGAGGTCTGGTAGCAGAGGTGAAAGGTCTGGTAGATAAGGGTTATGGATTCGGTCTTCCATCCATGTCCAGTGTCGGTTACAGACAAATAGGTCAGTTCATTCGGGGTGAATTGGATCTATCGACCGCCATCCAGCAGATCAAGTTCGAAACACATCGTTTCGTCCGCCATCAATATGCCTGGTTTCGCTTGACTGATCCCCGCATCAAGTGGTTTGATATAGGCCACAACCTTGACGCAGGTGTTCTAGACCTCCTTAAGGAAAAGGTGCGCTTGTCATGAACCATAAGAGACTGTTTATCGTCATCCTCCTCTTTCTTCTCGCTTCCTTCGTCCTGACAGCCTGTCAACAACAGGCCCCTCCAGAACAAGCCATCCAAATCGACGGATTCAACGTTATCCCCAGCCAGCCCGAAGTCGAATTTCCTGACACCATCAGTTTTGAAATAGATGTCGGGGCGGCTGTCGATATCTCCAAGATAACCCTTCAGTATCAGGTGCAGAAACTGAACGTATTTCCAGTTACCAGTGTCACCTTTCCTCTGTTTGAGCCGGCCACCCGGGTGACGACTGGCTGGACGTGGGATATGAGGGAAACCGGCGGCCTGCCTCCCGGCACAGATCTGAGCTACTGGTGGTCCATCGAAGATGCCGACGGCCACACAGCAAAGACCCCCGTGGCCACAATCAGCTTCAATGATCAGCGCCACTCCTGGCAAAGCCTGTCCAGGAATAGCCTGAATCTGCTTTGGTATCAAGGCGATGACTCCTTCGCAGAGCAGTTGATGATTGCCGCTGAAGAAGCACTGGATAGACTGGCAGACGATACCGGCGCTCGACTGGAAGCGACAGCGAACATCTATATCTATGCCAACACGGAGGATCTCCACAGCGCCATGGTCTATCCACAGGAGTGGACCGGCGGGGTTGCTTATGCCGAGTACCACACCATCGCTATTGGTATCTCGCCGGGCAATCTGGAGTGGGGGAAGGAGGCCATGGCCCACGAGTTAGCTCATCTGGCTGTTCAACAGGCCACTTTCAGTGGCTACGGCGTAGACCTGCCCACCTGGCTGGACGAAGGGTTGGCAATGTACGCCGAAGGAAGCCTGAGCTCCGATATGAAGCGCATATTGAGTAACGCCATTGATCAGAACGAGCTCTTTACCGTCAAGAGCCTCTGCAGTCCCTTCCCTGCTGATGCCGATTTGGCCTACATTGCCTATGCTCAGAGCTACAGCTTGGTGGAATACCTGATCAAAGAACACGGTGGCCAGGACAAGATGCTTGAGCTGCTCAATGCCTTCAAGCAAGGCAGCGGCTATGTTGAGGCCCTGGATCAGGTGTACGGCCTCGATATTGAACACCTGAATACCCTGTGGCGCGACTATGTCACCTTGCACCCTATTGTTTAGAGAGATGGCTAATGCATAATTCGGCTCGTCGATCAATGCTTCTGGCACTGTTAGTTGCCCTGCTGTGCCTCGGCAGTAGCTGCATTCTTCCATCCATTGAGTCTCAGTCATTCACCATCCCCAGCGAGAACACCCTGACCATCTTTGGCACTTCTCCCCTGACCCTCGATCCGGCCATCTCCCAGGAAGCAGAATCGCATACCTACATCGTACAGATATTCAGCGGTCTGGTCACCCTCGACCAGAACATGGAGGTAGTGCCGGATATCGCTGAGAACTGGACCATAGAAACAACCGCTGACGGCACCACCTATACCTTTCACCTTCGTTCAGGAGTTAAGTTTCACGATGGCCGAGAGGTCACCTCAGATGACTTCAAGTATTCCCTGGAAAGGGCCTGCCAGCCCGAGACTGGATCTCCTACCGCAACCACCTATCTCAACGACATCGTCGGCGTGGAAGAAGTACTGGCTGGCCAGACTGAGACAATCGTAGGGGTGCAGGCTATTGATGACAGCACTCTTCAGATCACCATTGATCAGCCCAAAGCCTATTTCTTGGCCAAGTTGACCTATCCTGTGGCCTTTGTGGTCGACAGTGCCAATGTGGAGTCAGGCACAGACTGGTGGCATGAACCCAATGGCACCGGTCCATTCAGCCTTGAGGAATGGAGACAGGACGAGCTCCTGCTCCTGGAGCGCAATGAACTGTACTACCGGGACAAAGCCAAGGTGGGCCATGTCGCTTTCGTGCTCGCCGGCGCGCCAATGCAGATGTATGAGACAGGCGAGATCGATGTCACTGACGTCTCACTATGGGACCTGGAACGGGTGATGGATGAGGAAAACCCCCTGCATCAGCAACTGATGATGTTCCCGGAGTTGAGCCTCACGTATTTCGGATTCAATACGCAGAAGCCTCCCTTTGATAATCCCAAGGTACGTCAGGCCTTCTGCCTGGCCGTGGACAAGCAGAGAGTGATCAGTCAGGTGCTCAAAGATTCCGTTAGTGCGGCCTCTGGTATCCTGCCCCCTGGCATGCCTGGCTATAGCGACGAACTTCAAGGGTTGGACTACGATCTTGACCAGGCCAGAGAGCTTCTAGCCGAATGCGGGTATAGCCATGACGTCAATCTGCCCACGATCATCTTCAATGTTCCCGGCGCCGGTGGCTACGTCTCTGCCTCACTAACTGCCGTGCTATACCACTGGGCACAGAACTTTGCCGATTTTGGCCTCGAAATAGAGATCAGGCAACTCGACTCTGACGCTTACTTCTACCGCCTCGACGAAGAGAAAGATGACGTCTTCTTCTATGGCTGGGTGGCTGACTACGCTGATCCACAGAACTTCCTCGACATACTATTCGGGACCGACAGCGCCAACAACACGGGGCACTACAGCAATTCAGAGGTTGACGACCTGCTGGAACAGGCAGCAATAGAACAGGACACTGACCAGAGATACGCTCTTTATCGGCAGGCTGAGCAAATCATGGTCAGCGATGCCGCCTGCCTGCCTCTCTGGTTCGGCCAGAACTACATCCTGGTCAAACCCTATGTCGAAGGTTACACCCTCAGCCCTCTGGGCATTCCTCTACTGGTCAATGTCTCGGTCGACAACTAGAAACCAGCCTTCCATCATGTATCACAGGGGTCTGAGGCATTGGGCGAAGGAATCACGTCATCCGGCGGAGGGGGTGGGATTCGAACCCACGCTCGCCATAAAGACGAGAACGGTTTTCAAGACCGTCTCCTTAAACCGCTCGGACACCCCTCCACGACGGCTATCATACCACAGCTACCGAATCTGCAGCCAGCCTTGCACAGCTTCCCAATTACCGCATCCCAAGGCAAAGCATTAGTCGAAGGTGGCAATAGCCGAGGCAAATCATAGCCATCGAACGAGCGCCGAGGTCTCACCATCATTGGGAAACGAAGAAGCGATGGTGTGAAGTCTGGCAAAATGTTACCAGAGGACTCTGAAACAAGAGTCGGGGTGCTGGGATTTGAACCCAGGACCACCTGAACCCCATTCAGGTGCGCTACCAGGCTGCGCTACACCCCGATCACGTACGGAGATAGCATACAATGTTTGACCCCCTCGCGCAACATGGCACAAGGGGGTCCATTGGCATATCCTCTAGCGCAGTTCCTATACTTCTCGGAATTCGCCCTCTACGGTTCCCTCACCCGGTTTGCCTCCACCGGGGCCCTGTTCACCTGGAGGGGGCTGCTGGCCACCTGGAGGAGCACCCGTCTGCTGATAGACACTGGCACCCACCTTCTGCATGGCCTCGTTGAGTTCCTGAACAGTCCGACGGAGATAAGCAGTATCCTGCCCCTGCATCGCTGAGCGGACAGCAGCGATCTTACCTTCTATTTGCCCCTTCATATCTGCTGGTACCTTTTCTCCATGCTCCCGAATCGTCTTCTCAGCAGTATAGACCATTGTGTCAGCAGTATTGCGCACCTCAACATCTTCCTTCCGCTTCAGGTCTTCGGCAGCATGCAACTCAGCCTCTTTCTGCATGCGCTCCACCTCTTCCTTGTTCAGACCACTGGAAGCAGTGATGGTGATTTTCTGCTCTCTGCCCGTCCCTTTATCTCGAGCACTCACGTTGAGGATGCCATTAGCATCGATGTCGAAAGCAACCTCAATCTGGGGCATACCACGAGGCGCTGGCAAAATGCCATCGAGCATGAAGCGTCCCAGGGTCTTGTTATCACCAGCCATGGGGCGTTCCCCCTGTATGACGTGCACCTCTACACCGGGTTGACTATCAGCAGCAGTGGAGAATATCTGACTCTTGCTTGTAGGGATGGTGGTATTGCGCGGGATAAGCGGGGTAGCCACACCACCCAGTGTCTCAATCCCCAGCGTAAGGGGAGTGACATCCAGAAGAAGTACCTCTCTCACCTCACCCTTAAGCACACCGGCCTGAATCGCTGCTCCTAGCGCAACTGCCTCATCGGGGTTTACACCCTTGAGACCTTCTTTACCAAAGAACTCCGCCACCTTAGCTTGCACCAGAGGCATCCTGGTCTGTCCGCCAACCAGAAGCACATCATTGATCTGGGCCGTAGTTAGACCAGCGTCCTTCACCGCTTGACGGGAGGGACCCATCGTCTTGTCCACCAATTCCATCGTCAGTTGATCCAGCTTCGTCCGGCTTAGAGTTATGTTCAGATGTTTAGGCCCGGAGGCATCAGCAGTGATGTAGGGAAGACTTATCTCAGTCTGCTGCATGCTGGACAGCTCTCGCTTGGCTTTCTCGGCGGCGTCCCTCAATCGCTGAAGAGCCATCCTATCCTGTCTCAGGTCGATACCATTCTGACGTTTGTACTCATCAGCCAGCCAATCCAGAATCCTCTGGTCGAAATCGTCACCACCGAGGTGGGTGTCACCGGCTGTCGACTTGACTTCGAAAGTGCCCTCGCCCATCTCCAGCACCGAGATGTCGAATGTGCCACCGCCCAGGTCATACACAGCAATAATGGCTTCCTTCGTCTTCTCCAAACCGTAGGCAAGTGCCGAGGCCGTAGGTTCATTGATAATCCGTATCACGTTCAATCCTGCAATAGCACCTGCATCTTTGGTCGCCTGGCGCTGACTATCATTGAAGTACGCAGGCACCGTGACCACGGCATCAGTTATCTTCTCTCCCAAATAGGCCTCAGCATCAGTCTTCAGTTTCTGCAAGATCATGGCCGATATTTCTGGAGGGCTATACTCTCTGTCACCCATAATCACACGGGCATCTCCATTGGACGCCTCAGTTATCTTGTAAGGCAGCCTCTTTATGTCGAATTGCACCGAGGCGTCCTTGAACTTCCGCCCCATAAGTCGTTTGATGCTGTAGATGGTGTTCTCAGGATTGGTGACTCCCTGACGCTTCGCCAACCATCCCACCAGGCGCTCTCCGTTTTTGCTTATCGCCACCACCGAGGGGACAAGCCTCTCTCCTTCAGCGCTGGGGATGATCACCGGATCACCACCCTGCATTGTTGCTATCAGACTGAATGTGGTTCCCAGATCGATTCCTACTGCTTTACCCATATCTATCCTCCCTCATTTCTAGAAGTGTTTTGTTCCCCTGTTTCTCCATCGCCCTTACCCACCACAACCCGGGCAGGGCGGATCAACCGACCATTCAATTCATATCCCTTCTGTACTTCATCAATCACTCTTCCCTCCTCCCCTACCCCTTGAGCCACTGCTTCATGCACGGCTGGATCGAAGGTCTCTCCCAATGCCTTGATTTCACACACACCCTGTGCCTCCAGGGTGGCCTGCAGTTTGCGTTGGACTAGCCGAATACCCTCAGTCCAACTCAACTGCGCCAAACTATC
>JBGOWL010000292.1:0-2510 GCA_041478585.1 Dehalococcoidia bacterium
CTACACCGGGAATTCCATCTTCCTCTGCTGCACTCTAGCCCGTCAGTTTCGAATGCACCCTCCCAGTTGAGCCGGGAGATTTCACATCCGACTTGACAGGCCACCTACGCCCGCTTTACGCCCAGTAAATCCGGATAACGCTCGCCCCCTACGTATTACCGCGGCTGCTGGCACGTAGTTAGCCGGGGCTTATTCATTGGTTACCGTCCTTGCTCTTCACCAATAAAAGAGGTTTACGACCCGAAGGCCTTCATCCCTCACGCGGCGTCGCTGCGTCAGGCTTTCGCCCATTGCGCAATATCCCTTGCTGCTGCCTCCCGTAGGAGTTGGGGCCGTATCTCAGTCCCCATCTGGCTGACCATCCTCTCAGACCAGCTACCCGTCTTCGGTTTGGTAGGCCGTTACCCTGCCAACTGCCTGATGGGACAAAAGCCCATCCCCCAGCGCCCGAGAGCTTTCATCATCACACTCGCGTGTGAGGACGACATGCGGTATTGGCTCCGATTTCTCGGAGATATTCCCCACTGAGGGGTAGGTTACCTTTGCGTTACTCAGCCGTTCGCCACTGCACTCTAACCGAAATCAAAGTACCGTTCGACTTGCATGCATTAGGCACGCCGCCAGCGTTCATCCTGAGCTAGGATCAAACCCTCCAAAACTTCCTTCCACTATCCAGTTGTTAAGGTGCCGAACTATTAAGATAGCATATTGCCTGTTTCATTGTCAATGGCAACTTGGAGCCTTCGTAGGGGAGGGGCTTGTCCCCTCCCGCCTCACGGGAGGCCACAAGGGCCTCCCCCACACCTGCTGTCATTCCCCCGAAAATAGGGTATTTTCATACTTCGTGGTGACGGTGGCAACCGTCATGATAGATTCCTGCGCAGGCGGGAATCCAGGAAATCTCAGCAGGCATAAAACAGGCACAAAGCTTCCACTGCCTTAGCTAGCTGTTGAGTTTCTTGAGCAGCCAGGCCATGTTCTCCCCCAAAACCTTCATGGTCTGGATGCCTTCTGCATCTTTGTCAACGTCACCCTTCTCCAGCCCGAAGGCGAAATTCCAGTAGGAGGACCCCGGCACAATCATCTCGCTGAGCAGGAAAAAGTGATTTATGGTGTCCAGGGCATGCAACTGCCCGCCACGGCGCACAGCCACTATGGCAGCGCCGACCTTGCGACGGAACAGGCCGCCGTTGCCCTTGCCAACCATCGTAGCACGATCGATCAGGGCTTTCATGACTGGAGAAACGCTGGCAACATACACGGGGGAGGCCATGATCAGGCCATCGGCATTTGTCATCTCCTGAACATACTCATTGAGGGCGTCTTTCTCCTGAACACAGCGTTTGTTGGCATTGACATAGCATTTGTAGCAGGCAAGACAGCCTCGAATCTCCTTGCCGGCAAGCTGAATCATCTCCGTCTCAATGCCTTCGTTTTCCAGCTCGGCGAACACATGCCGAACAAGAATTGCAGTGTTGCTATCCTTGCGGGTGCTTCCATTGAAAGCCACGACTTTCATCCGACATCCTCCTTTGTAAAAGCATCAGCGTAGCATGAGAACAAGCCACTAGTGCCATTCCCACGCTCTCCCTCATGTCATTCCCGATCTCCTCCATATAATTCCTGATCTCCTCTATGTCATTCCCGTGTAAACGGGAATCCACAGACCCCCGAGCTATGAACTACGAGCCACCTGTAGGGGAGGCCCTGGTGGCCTCCCGTCGACAGTGAGTGTCAGGTGCCCAAACAAAGTCTTGAGCTTTGGATTTTGAATTTGTTTCGGATTTGGTCCTTATACAACCCACGGATGAACGACGGTGCGGATTGACTCTCGAACTACCGCAGGGTAGAATCGCCTGGATAATGCCAGCGATTCTCGAGGAGCCAGGAAATGGAAGAGAAAATAGTTTATTTTGAGACGGTGGGTGAGCACAATACCGCTGAGACCATAGGCCTGGTCAAGGAAAGGGCAACAGCCAGAGGCATCAAGAAAGTTGTCCTGGCTTCCACCCGGGGAGATACGGCGCGGGCTGCCAGCGCGGCCTTTTCTGGATCAGACATCCAACTGGTAGTTATCCCTCATCAGTATGGGTTCGGACAACAGCAGCGATTTCCACAAGCACTGGTTTCAGAGCTGGAGCAGATGGGGCACCATGTCCATTTCAGCACCATGCTCTTCCATACCGAAGATTTCTACGGCAGCAGGGCACCCCGGCTCATGGCCACACTTCTCCGCACATTCTGCCAGGGCATCAAGGTCGGCGTTGAAATCACTCTGATGGCCTGCGACGGAGGGCTGGTCGCTCCGGGTGAGAAGGTCATCGCTATGGCTGGCTCTGGATTGGGTGCCGACACTGCAATAGTGGTAACCGCAGCACCTACAACCAGGCTGGCTGACCTTCACATTCACGAGATTGTCTGCAAGCCTCTCTAGACCGACCGGTCTCCCCCCAATCGTAAACAGAGACACCACACCAGCATATTGACCATCGGTCATTCTGGCGAGGAAG
>JBGOWL010000213.1:0-3762 GCA_041478585.1 Dehalococcoidia bacterium
GGGCATGCGCTCGTTGTCCAGAGCACAGAGTCCCACCCTGCTTTGAAGGGCGCAGTATGGCTTCAGCCTCTCGCAAACCTCATTCTCCTCTCATAGTCCTCCATCAAGCCACCCTTTGTATCCCAACTGAGCAAAAGCTATTGACTATTTATCTCTGGCAAGCTATAATCTTACATGCTAGTACACAATCGCGCATAAGAGTTTGGCTCGGGGGATATATGCAGACGATTGACTACTGCCCAGCCTGCGGCCAGGACCAGAGACTCCAGGTACAATTCGATGAGGACACAATGAGCTTTGAGTTATGGTGCCCACGGTGTGTCCTCTTGGTAGAGAGAGTAACCAAAGAGAACTACGACACGTTCCTGGAGTTGGGGTGGCAGCTTACGTACAGGTCTGCCGGGCTTGCTTAGGCGTAAGACTGGAGAAGGGGCGCTTACAGTCGGCTGGTCTGCTGAAGTGGCTTGACTTGTGGTTCCGTCTGTCACGGCAAATTCTTCCCCACCTCCAGGCGTACAGTCTATCCCCAAACAGGGAACAGCCGGACTGCTACTTCTTCTTCTGGGATCTCAGCCACTGGACGTATAGCCTTGTGCCCTCGTCTATTGAGACCTTCGGTTCCCATCCCAGCTCGGTCTTGGCCTTGGACCCATCGAGATGACCCTCTCTGTTGATGCTGCGGAGGGCTGCGAGTGTCAGGTATGGCATCTCTTTGGAGCGCAGAAGCTTGGCGATTGTCTCCATCAGATAGCACCATAGCCAGGCTACAGGGTATGGCAGAGTGCCGCGCAGCCTCTTCCCCCCTCGAGCGCGGATCATGGCCTCTGCAAAATCTTTGAGCCTTACCGACTCGGGGCCAGCTACGTTGTATACCTGGCCTATGGCTTTGTCACTGGTGGCGGCCATGATGGCTAGTTCAGCTATGTCAGTCGAATAGACGATCGCATATCGGGGGTTGGCACTGCCCGGCCAGAACAGAATGGGAAAGGAGGTCTGCTTGTACACTCGATCAGCGAGGAGCCTGTCCCGGGGACCATATGCAGAGACTATTCTTATCATGGAGACCTGCATCTTGCCTTGCCTGTGGTATTCCCAGCAGGCCTGTTCAGCCAACAGCTTGGCGTAATCGTAGTAGGTCGGAGGAGTTTTGTATGCTTCACATGGCGTGGATTCGTCGGCTGGAATGTCGCCCTTCTGACAGGCGTCACCATAAACCATGTGGGAGCTGACTTGGAGAAAACGCCTTACCCCTGCCTCGGCGGCCGCCCTCAACATGTTCCCGGTGCCCGCGACGGTGGTCTCATCATACTCTTTCCAGGTTCCCCAGCCCGGTGTCACCTTGGCCGCAGCGTGGAAGACTATGTCAATGCCCTGCACGACTGGCGGCAGGGTGTCGTAGTCTGTAATGTCACCAAAGACAATCTCGGCTTGAGTGGTCTTGAGGTGACTGAGATCAGAGGTCTTGCGGGCTAGAGCACGGACCTCATAGCCCCTGGCTATGAGGCGTTCCACGAGAGCACTTCCCACCAATCCTGTGCTTCCAGTGACCAGCGTTTTCATGATATCCCCCCTTCTGCAACTGCTGACTTATGTCGGTTGATGTAGTTTCACGGCCGGCGCTTCGCGCTCCACGGCGACCTGGATTTCGAAGAATTCACGCCTCTTGAAGCCGCAGCACCTGGCTACGATGTTGGACGGAAAGATTTCGACGCGGTTGTTGTAGTCCCGCACATTGCCGTTGTAGAACCGGCGGGCTCTCTGAATGCGGTCTTCTGTATTCACCAGCTCATCTTGAAGATGAAGAAAGCCCTGGCTGGCCTTCAGGTCGGGATAGTTCTCGACCACGGCGAGCATCCGGCGCAGGTTATCTACCAGCACGTTTTCGTCGCGGGCCTGCGAGGATGGTGAGCCCTGGCTGGCCATGGCGACGGTCCGAGCCTGAGATACTCGTTCCATGACTTCCCTCTCGTGCGTGGCATATCCCTTGACTGTGTTGACCAGGTTGGGGATCAGCTCGTAGCGCCGCTTCAGTTCGGTATCGATACCAGACCACGATTCGTCACAGGTGTTGCGGCCGCTGGCCAGGGTATTGTACATCATGGCTGCCCAGAAGATCAGCAACATGACGACAACTATAATTATAATGCCGATTACAGTGATCATAACGACCAGCCCCCTTAAAGTAACTCACTTCAACTCGCGCGCAAGGGAGGCAGGCAGGCGATCGAGGATGCCTGTGACTACCTGCAGTGCCGCCTCAAAGTCTGCTGTCGATAGTGTTTTGCCGCGATATGCTATGACGCGGCTGCCCTGGAACTCCAACGTGAAGCGAGGTGAGTTCAGCAGAAACTCCATGGTGGCTTGATGTAACACATCGTAGGCCCAGTGGCGGTCGGGGGATTTGACCAGGAATTGCCTGCTGAACTCTGTGGACTCGAAGTCGATGTCATCGAATCCCACGAACTCTGCCATTTTGTCGACAAAGGTTTCAGTCCGGATGAAGAGGGGCTTGAGCGGCAGTCCTGCTCCTACAACGACGGCTGAGAAGTGGTGATGGTGGGTGCTTCGACCGCCTTTGGAATTGTGGGTATGCGTCTCGTAGTGGTAGTCGAAGGCGCATACGGCTCGCCTGCCGACAATTCCCTCCATGATGTTATAACCGTAGCGGCCGCCATCGCCTTGCCGCAAGCACTTGAATTGCTGGAAGCGATCATCTATTCCGCTGTCGGTGGAGGGGCGAAAGCTCAAGCCTTTGGCTTGGGCCCACGCGGCTAGCTCTTTTCTGCGCTTCGCTTTGCGCTGGCGATCCAAAACGGCAAAGAGAATGACCGCAGCAACTGCGAAGATCACAACAATAGAAATGAGTGTCAGCATGTGCGATTCCTTCTTTGAGAGATCGCCTCAAAGAGAATTATCCTCGTGGGCTGCCACCTATCTTGATGAGCCATACTTCGCAATCATCGGGGGTTGATTCATGTAGGTCGGGGCATTTTGTGGCGACAACGATATATCCCCCGTCTGAGGTTTGCTGGACTGAAGTCGGGTCCACATCTGCAAACACCTTCTCCCAGTCTTCCATGAATGTTGAATTGGTCTTTGTCAGAAACGAACCTTTCTCATCTTTGAAAGCAAGAACGATATACCCACCGTCTGAGCTTTCCTGAACTGACCAGCCATATCCATAGTTGAAGACCTTTATCCTCTCTTCTTCACCACTTGAGTCGGTCTTTATCAGCCAGTTCCTCCGCAGAAACTCGCCGGAATCCGGGGAAAATTCCTGGGCCAGAAACGCATAACCCCCGTCTGAGGTCTGCTGGACCGGACTGCTGCTCCGGAAACCCTCAAACGTCTTTTTCCACATTTCGTTCCCCTCTGAATTGGTCTTTATCAGAAACGAGCCAGTCCCGCTTCTGGAAGCGAGGATGATATACCCGCCATCCGAGGTTTGCTGCAGTGACAGGCCCAGGCCGGAACCCTCGTTCAGGTCGCTGAAGGTCTTTTCCCACTGAAGGTCTCCGCTGGAATCGATCCTGATCACCCGAACATCACACCGGTCAGTGTCTCCCATCTCATCAACTGAGCAATTGGTAGCAGCTCCAATGATGTACCCACCGTCTGCTGTTTGTTGGACTGACCAGGCGTCCCCAGGGCCAAACCTCTTTTCCCACTCTTCGTTCCCTGATGAATCCAGCTTTGTTACCCAGGCATCAGCTTCTCCCAATCCTGCGCTGTCGATTGTCCAACCGCAAATAACACAACCCC
>JBGOWL010000130.1:0-5299 GCA_041478585.1 Dehalococcoidia bacterium
CCCCTGAGTAGACATCCGGCCCAAGGGTTGTTCTTGCCCTTCGAGGCAAAGAGGTTGGGGTCGACCTCCCACTCCAGACCTGGATCGAAGACAGTCACATCCCCTGCAGTTCCTACTCGGAGGGTGCCTATGCCACTCAGAATAGGGTATGCTCCTGCCACTATTGAAGAGCATCTCTTCCTTCGCAGAACTCCTGCTGGTCCAATAGTGAGCCTGGCAACAAGAGTCATCAGGTCGAGTTTTCCCTCATGCACCAAAGTAAGCACGCCAGCCAGGGCCGTCTCCAGACCACTGATGCCAAAGGCCGCTGATTTGAAATCACTGGTCTTGTCCTGAGCAGTATGTGGGGCATGATCCGTGGCTATGGCCACTATCACCCCTTCTTTCAGGCCTTGAATCACCGCTTCCACGTCCGCTCCGGTCCGCAGCGGAGGATTCACCTTGAAATTAGCATCACAGCCATCGACTCTTTCCTCAGTCAGTGTTAGGTGGTGAGGAGTCGCTTCAGCCGTGACATCAACGTTGTCCTGCTTGGCACGCCGGACAAGATCGACAGATCTGGCAGTGCTTACATGGGCAATGTGAATTCTGGCACCAGTGATTCGGGCAAGTTCGATGTCCCTGGCCACCAGAGACTCCTCTGCTGCTGCAGGCATCCCCTTTAATCCCAATCGGGTAGACACAGAACCATCGTTCATTACACCACCAGCAGTAAGAGAGGTGTCTTCGCAATGATCTATGATTGGCAAATCCAGACGGCGGCCACATTCCAAAGCTCTCTGCATGAGCAGCGAACTTGGAACCGGTTTGCCATCGTCGCTGAAGGCAACCACGCCTGCCGCAGCTAAACCATCCATATCCGTCAGCTCTTCGCACTGCTGCCCCCTGCTGATACATCCAATGGTAAAGACCCTCACTCTGCCCTCAGAGTCTGCTTTGGCTTTGACAAACTCAACCATCGCTGGGGTATCTATAGGTGGCTGGGTATTGGGCATGCAGCAGACAGTGGTAAAACCCCCTCGTGCAGCCGCCTCTGTCCCGCTGGCTACAGTTTCCTTCTCCTCAAATCCTGGCTCACGAAGATGGCAATGGAGATCTACGAAACCAGGTGCAACAACCATCCCTCTGGCAGCAAGGACATTGCCGTCCTGCTCCAGAGGAGCACAGCCGCCTTCGCCGATCCAGGCGATCACGCCATCCACTATGAGTAAATCGCCAATCATATCTATACCATCGCCAGGGTCAATGATGCGCCCGCCACAAATGAGCACAGAATCCTTCCTCATCCGCTACCTTCAATCAACGATGATCTCCAACTAACCGTGTATGTTCTTGCCAGGCTTGAAACCTCGTGACCTTGCTTCACTCTCTGAATCGAAAACAATCAGGTTCTCCAACCTTATCTTGCGACCCCAGTGGCTGTCTGCACTGTGATACCTCTTGCTCTCCAGAGTACCCTCATGCCACTCTGAACTGGCAACGTACTTCGGAAAGATCTCGTGTTCACAGTAGATACACGTCAAGGTCAACGGCTGGCGACTCGCAATCCTGAACTCAGCTTTGATGTACTTCTCCTCATTAACTGACACACAGCTTCGATTCTGGCATCTGATACCAAATCCACGGTTATAGACTGGGTAACCGGCCTTCCGTCTTGAGATTGGTTCCTTCACCTCAGGGATCTCAACTTTCTTCGCTCCCAGCAGCAGACTTATGAGAGCCATCCTGACCGGTACTCCTCGAGCCGCCTGTTTGAAATACATGCTACGAGGGTCAGCATCAAGCTCGTGAGCAAGCTCATCAATGCGAGGCAAGGGATGCATAACAAGCGTCTGCTTGAAGGTCTTTTCTTTGAGCAGTTTCTTATCCACCACCGGGTATGCCTTCTTTATGTCATCTCCCCCGTTGGCTTGAGCATGCCTTTCTTTCTGGAATCGAGTGACGTAGATAGCATCAACTCCCTTTTCCAGTTCGACCTGAATGCTGATGTCAGGCATCATGGCCAACTGATGAGGAGTGCTCGGCGTCACATAAATAGCATCCAATGAGAACATCCCTCCCTTCCCCGTCTGATCCACAGCTTCACACTTCCTTAGTTCTCCTCCATAATCCATGGTCAGCTTTCGGACAACATGCTCAGGCATCTCAAGCCCCGGAGCAGGGCGAAAGAGGATAGAGGCACCAAACCTCGCCAGAGCACAAGCCAAAGAGTGCAGAGTCCGCCCATATTTCAGGTCACCCCAAAGGGCAATCTTCAGCCCTTTGATGGTCCCTCTTTCCTTCCTTATGGTATAGAGATCTAGTAGGGTCTGTGTTGGATGTTCATGCCCACCATCGCCAGCATTTATCACGGGCACCCCGGCATAGTCCGCAACCACCTTGGCTGCCCCCTCCCAGGGATGCCTGATTACAATGATATCGGCATAACTTCCCACCACCCTGGCCATATCTGCGATACTTTCACCCTTAGCCAGGGAAGTTGCACTTATGTCAACAGCCGTTATGACATGGCCTCCGAGTCTAAGCATTGCAGCCTCAAAGGACAAGCGGGTTCTGGTACTTGGTTCGAAGAAGAGGCTTGCCATGATCTTCCCCTGGCACACGCCAGATTGCCCGGTCATCGATTCAGACATCTCGTCGGCTAGAGAAAACAGCCCCTCGATCTCCTCATTTGACAGATCATCCATAGTCACCAGGCTTCTGCCTTCCAGACTCATGTTATCCCTCCCGAACCAGCGCAATTCTTGGGGCCTCTTGCACCAGCAGACTCTGTCTCTGTTTCGTTTACGATGGCAACCTCATCCTTACCATCAACTTCCCGTAGCCTCACTTCGATCTCTTCTTTCCTGGAAGTAGGCACGTTCTTGCCAACGTAGTCGGGACGAACAGGTAGCTCACGATGCCCCCGATCAACAAGCACTGCTAGCTGAATACGCTGAGGACGACCGAAATCGACAAGGGCATCCATTGCGGCCCGGATACTTCGACCGGTATACAAGACGTCATCTATCAATATGACGCGTTTACCAGCCACGTTAGCGGGGATATCACTGGGACGATACTGTGGCGGTGATTCCATGTACGAAAGGTCATCTCGATATGGTCCGATGTCCAGTGCCCCGACGGGTATATCCGCATCCTCAATTCCCTTTATATATCGTGCTATGCGCGTCGCCAGCGGTACACCCCTGGTGTATATGCCAATGAACATCAGATCCTCAGGGCCATGGTTTCTTTCAATTATCTCATGGGCAATGCGAACAAGTGCGCGCCGCATTTCCTCAGCAGACATGATCACTTTCTCAGCCATACAAAAACCTCTTGCCAGCTGGCAAGAGGTTTTTGATCTAACCGCCCCGACGCTATCTTGGGTTCTGGGGCCTTCAACCCTACCACCCTTGCCAGCCTCGCTGGACTGGCTTAAAGGTCAGTTCTTAAAGACTACTCGCCACCCTGGGGGAACTCGGCACACGTCTCGGACACTTTTCAAACCCCAATATCGCTCCAGCAATAATAACATATCACAGAATCTTCTGACAACCTGTTGTCCAGTTACAACCGATTTGACAGTCACTATGCATGCGGATATCATCATGGCCAAAAAGGAACTACACGGTTTTCTCCAAGACCGACAGGAGATAGCCATCGGAAAGCGGATGGAATTTCACTGTACAGGGGGGGGACAATGAAAACGCTGGTTACGGGAGGCACGGGATGCGTGGGAAGTGCCTTGGTAGAACGTCTCACGTCAAAGGGCTATGAGGTACGCGCTCTGGTCCGCAAGACATCCGACATCAGTCATCTGAAGACCACCGGAGCGGAGTTGGTCTATGGCGATGTACAGGACTACGAAAGCCTGCCGCCTACTCTCAACGGAGTGGACATAGTCTTCCATGCTGCAGCCAAGGTTACACCGGGTTGGGGAACATGGGAGGAGTTTGCGACAACAACAGTCAAGGGCACCGAGAACCTGCTGAAAGCTAGCGCAGAGGCAAAGGTTCGCCGCTTTCTGCAGGTGAGTTCGTACACTGTCTATGAACCCTCCTGCCGAAAAGGCGAGACTCCAGTTGATGAGTCTGCACCCTGTGCAGTGACGCTTGGTCCCCAGACCTACTATGATTATGCCAAACTGCTCGCTGAACAAGCCTGCTGGGAGTATCACAAAGAAGGCAAAATCCAGGTTTCAATGATAAGGATAGGCTCAGCCTACGGCCCTAGAGACAGGCTTATTGCAGACCGAATCTATCGATACGTTTCTTTCCCAATCGTACTCTGGCCGGGAAAAGTGAACCCGCGATACGCCGTGGTACATTCATCTGATGTCGCTGATTTGGCAATTCTGGCCGCCACCACCGAAAAAGCTATAGGGCAGGTCTACAATGCAGCTCCCCCTGAACCAGTTAGGCTTAAGAGCTTTGCCGACGCCATGATAAAGGCCATGGGCGGCCCCAGGATCCGCGGTACTATGCCATACTCCGTTGCCTACGTCTGGTGCTGCCTGATGGAGGGGATAGCAAAGCTACGCCGTGTGAAAGAGATGCCTTTCCTGAATCGATACAGCATAGAAATCATGCAGACCGAGTGTTGCCTCAATGGCTCCAAGGCCAGAGCAGAATTGGGCTGGGAGCCGAGGGTCTCCATTGATGAAGGCACCAGGCTTTACGTCGAATGGCGACGGGATCACGACAGCAGGAAGTAACCTGCCTGGCCAGGTCCAGAAGTTGAGTTCAGGCTCCGCCCCTCTCAGCCAACCTAAATGAAGCCCTGCTTCAGGATCACAATAGCGTCGCCCACTAGTTCCGCAGCATCAGCAGACTCGGATTCAATAGCACCGGCAGCTCGTCCTACTGCTTCTTGAACTTCGGGAGACAAGCTCCCATAGATGCTGAAAAAAGACCTCCTTCTCCGTTCCAGGCAAAAGCTCAGGCGTTCCATAGAGCTCATCGACAAATAGCCTGTGATAGTGTTCAGCATAGTATGCTTGTCCTGCGGCAACCGACCCTCCACCTCCCACAGCAAGTTAGCCATCTGATCACTGGCCAGGTAGGAATGGCAATCGAGATTCTCAATGAAAAGCCCAATCTCAGCAACCACCTCATCCTCACTCAGAATCTGAAAGTCATCATCGCCCATTTTCTGATACAGGAGCGATCCCTTCCTCACAGCAAGACTCCTTAACCTAACGAAATCGGGACCTACTTCGTTCACCACCCGCGCTGATTCCAGCGCATGCCTTTCCGACCATTTTCTCCCCCCAAGTCCAGGCATGACATACTCCGATAATGATATACCCGCTACC
>JBGOWL010000158.1:0-4684 GCA_041478585.1 Dehalococcoidia bacterium
CAGCTTATGCATTGGGACTGGGGAGTTGCTGGATCGGATCTTTTGATTCGGTCTGGGAGGATCAGGCAAAGAAGATCCTGGACATCCCTAGAGACAACAGACTGCTATCGCTGATTTCGATAGGTTATCCGGCTGAGAAGGGAAGTAGCTCGCGGAGACCGCTCAGTGACATGGTGTGCCACGACCGCTACTCTTGGAAGTGCTGATGGTTGCGTTGACAGAGTTCAGTACTCGCCTTATGCCTTGTGGCTATTTCTGACCAGTGGACACCCTGAAATCCTACAAGGTGCTGGTGGGGTGAGGGCTAGTCACTCTTAGGTTGTGGTAGCTTTACTTTAGCAGCCTCAGGGCGACCACCACGCCCCGGGCCAGCCTCGTATTCTACCTCTTGTCCTTCCTTGAGAGAAGAAAACTCCATGCCTTGAAGCTGATTCCGGTGAAAGAAAAGCTCTTTCCCTTCCTCAGTTTGGATAAACCCATAGCCCTTGTCTCCAATCAGTTTCTTGATTGTACCCTTCGCCATAGCAGAGCCCCTTTCTACCTGCCACTTAGCAGCGGAAGTAACATCAGCAGATTGCCTTCAGTGACATGATACCACCCCCAGCATCAAGTTGGATAGTAAGAGCAGTTTAACGGAGGACTACACGAAATAGCGGATTGTGCAACGGCCGCTATATCTGTTTCCTATCATCAGATAACCTATGTTGGTGAAACTTGAGACTAACCCCAGGGAGAGACTAGGAACCTACTTGGTAGTTTCTTACCTCTTCCGCGTACAGATCCAAGAACTTTTGAGCGCTTTCCCTGGAGAAGAGAGCAGGCCTATAGGTGAGACAGAGATTTAGGTTCCTATTGTAGACAGCTGCAGCGATGCTCAGTCCCATGGGGGTTACTACAGGTGCTGAGCCGGTAACATTGACTATTCTGGCACTCCCCATTCCGGTCAATGCAGATTCCTTGGAGCCCACTCTTGGCCAGATCACGCCTACGTTGGTAAAAAGAATGGTGTCAACATACGTTCGGGTCACCATCAAGAACCTACACATCCACCTCATAGCCACCAGAGGAAAGCGGGAGCAAAAGTAGAAGAAATAAACCAGGTGAAAAGCCGTTCTATTCTTGGCCGCATATACGATATCGGCTCTCACCTTTCGCAACAGCTTTGCGGGATCAGCTCTCTCTTCGGGCATGGTTGACGTCGAAATCCAGGATACCCGATTTGACACCACATGCCGGAAAGCCTTCGGGCTTATGTCTACTGGAACCATTATGCGTATCCCTTTGCTGCTTTTTCTGTGCATGCTGTTCCATTTCTCCACCACTCTGTAGCACGCAGCCAGAAGAATATCGCTCAGCCCAACACCAGCTGATGTTGCTTTGGACTCGACTTGTTCTAACTCTCCTGGACTTATGGTCGCAAGGCAAAGGTGAAGTTCCTTTGAATTTCCCGACCTATCATGGAAAACCCTCGTTGGCGGGGGGAAGGCACTCATGACAAACCTGTGGAAAAGGCTGCGTATCATTTTCCCATAGTAGTGGTCTGCCCTCGACCTTTGGGAGTTGGCAAATTCTAGCAATTCATCCCCCTTGCGGGATATCCGGATATCTTCTACTGCTAGGGAGTCCTCAGAAACCTCGTTGTTATAACTCTCAATGACCCTCCTTATGAAGAGAAGGCCACGGAGTCCGTCCGCCGCAGAGTGATGAAAGGTGAAAATCAGGGAAGATTCAATCTCATTTTTCCTTAAGAGGAGAACCCTAAGGGGTACTTCTTTTCTTACATCCATGAGCCGGTTCATCCATTCAAAAAGACGCCCCTCATAATTGGCATCTTGGAGCTTGGTTAGGTCTTGGATACTCAGGGCCCCCTCTTCAAGATCCTCTTGTACTTGGCGGGAAAGCCTGAAATACTTGCTACGCAGAGTCGTTCTCATTACGGGATGAGCTTCTTGGGCAGACAAAATCGCTTGATTCAGTCTGGCGTGATCCACTTCGCCTTGGAGGTCGAGAATTGCGTGAAGAAGCATGCGCTCATTTATGCCATCAAGAGCTAGTAGGCATTTATCAACGCAATTAAGTGGTATCGCTCTTCCTGATCTCTTCGCTTTTCCTTGCATAGGCTCATCAGTATCAAATGGATTGGGACACCAGAATCATATCATGGGCCCAAGGGCCTACTGCAACACCCCTGAGGCTAGCCATGCCGAAGCTGGCAAAGTGGTACACAGCCCCATAAGCCGCCTCAAACCTCATCCTCCCCGGCTCATATCGGAATAGGGTTACACAAGGCAAGGCAAATGATCAAAGAGATGGTGCTGGTTCAGGAGACAGCATCAGCCCTGAGCTGAACAATACATCCGCCTGAGTGGAACTATCTTCTATAACACAACTACTTGATAAGCAGCGTGGGTCACTATAACATGGCATGGTTTGGGCGACACAAATCAATTGATGAATAGCTAAGGAGAGGTGACAGGTGGTTAACGGATTGAGACGGGTTGTTGTCACTGGCATGGGAGTGATCAGCCCAACAGGTTGCACCATACCGGACATGTGGCGGTCACTCATCGCTGGAAGGTCAGGGGTAGACTATATCAGCTCTTTTGATACAACGCCTTTCGCCACGAAGTTCGCTGCTGAGGTGAAGGGATTCGACCCTGGCGACTATGTGACCCAGAAGGAAGCTCACCGCATGGATCGGTTCGCCCAGTTTGCCGTGGCCGCCAGCATGCAGGCCACGACAGCCGCGGACCTGAAGATAGCCAGCAACGGTGCTGAGGAGACCGGGGTTATTGTTGGCAACAGCGTTTGTGGTCTGCTTTCAGTTTGCGAGCAACTGGAGTTGTTGAACCGTGAAGGACCAAGAAGGATAAGCCCTATTCTGGCTCCAACCATGACAGGTGATGCTGCGGCTGTGCAGGTAGCCTTGCTGCTGGGAGCCAAGGGACCAAGCTATTCGCCTTCGTCAGCCTGCTCCAGCGGTGCTGATGCCATTGGCCAGGCTTATGAGCTGGTCAGACACGGAGAGGCCGAGGTCATGATAGCCGGCGGAACTGAAGCACCGATAGGCCCTATCTGCCTAGCTGCCTTCAGTGCAGCCCGTGCCCTGTCCACGAGGAACACCAGTCCGCAGACGGCGTGTCGCCCCTTCGACGCTCAGCGTGATGGCTTCGTGTTGGGTGAAGGAGCTGGCATCATAGTGCTTGAAAGCCTGGATCATGCCTTGAGCCGTGGAGTACCCATTCTTGCTGAACTTGCCGGGTACAGCGCTACCAGCGACGCTTTTCACCTGACTCAGCCGTCACCAGACGGAGAAGGTGCCACCAGAGCTCTCAGGATAGCCATGGAAAGGGCTGGGCTCAAACCCAGTGATATCGATTACATCAATGCTCACGGCACATCCACGCTGCTCAACGACAGAGCTGAGACTCGCGCCATCAAGAATGTGTTTGGGCCGGATGCCTATCGCATTCCTGTCTCTGCCACCAAGTCTATGACCGGACATCTTCTTGGAGCGGCGGGTGTAGTGGAGGCCATAATATGCGTGCTGGCCATAAATCATGGGGTGGTGCCGCCGACCATAAATCTGGATTCACCCGACCCCGAGTGTGATCTGGATTACGTGCCTCACCAAGCGCGCGCTGTGCCAGTGGAGACGGCAGTGTCGAACTCCTTCGGTTTTGGTGGCCACAACTCTGTACTCGTTTTCCGCCGCCACCGTTCATAACGGATGCTGCTGTCAGATGACTTGGGTGACCTCTTGATCTGTTGATCGCGACTCATTTGATATCATACTCGCGCAGGCGGGAATCCAGAGTTGATTGATAAGGGTGGGTTAGATGAAACCCCGCTCTTCACCTGCAGTGATGACTACGACGGCTGCGGCAACATCTTCCTTGATTAGCCACTGGGTTAGAAAGGCGTCCAATTTGGTGGGCCTTTTTCTTTTCTGAGGAAGTGCCTGTTTGTCTAAGGGATTGGTAATACGGAGTTCGTTAGCTTGATGTCCTTGACGATGTGGTAGTAACAGTGGCTGACCATCTGTTTAATGTCTTCTCTTGTCTTGTTACAGTAAGGACTTTAGTTCTCTGCCCTGTTTGTAGGCAAAAGGCCTCTTTCTTGGGTCATCTGGTAGGGGAACTACTGCTGATGGAGGTCTCCGGTGATTGCCGATACATCCAGGTGAACATTGGAGCCTATCAGGCTTTCATGGGTAGTGCAGTGCCGATAGCTGGCAAACGTGTCAAACCATGGCTTTGCCAACTCGCTTGCCAGATATTTGGCTATACGTTTGCTTGTATTGTTCAGCGATGCGGTGCCGAGGGAGAGACCAGTCCAAAATTCCTTCGAGTGCTGCTACCATCCAAACATAGTGTCTGTTCCAAGCTGAAGTTACCAGGGCATAAGCGAACGGAATGCTCCAGCCGATTCTCGAAGCCTCTACTTGCCGGGCTACGCAGGCGCTCCGGTGTTGGGATCTCTAAGGAAACAGGTGGTACAATCACTGATGGCAGATGGCAGGTCGATGTCGGTCATAGGTCCTTGTGATGTCTGATTGGTATTTGTACATGGTAAGATGCCATGACGGCAGTCTGTATACGGGGATCTCGACTGCCGTCGAGCGTCGATTCGCCCAGCACCAGGGAAACGGAGATAGCGGATCGAAGTACCTAAGAAGCAGGGG
>JBGOWL010000166.1:0-4464 GCA_041478585.1 Dehalococcoidia bacterium
CAGCATTCCCTCTTAGGCTACTGCACCTGCTTTGTGCATCGTACTGTGGAGCCTAGATGGATGTCAAGAGCGATGATCTGTTTGATGGGATGTTCAGCCGTTCCCCTCAAGCTCAGCTTGGATACAAAAGGGGAGGGGTAGTGGCAGAGTCCTACGCCCAGGCGGCGATGACGACGGCGGCGGTGGGGTCGGAGGTTGGGGGTGGACTATGCCGGACAGCCCGCTAGGATTCCCACGGCTGTTGCAGTAGCATAAAAGGGAATGTTAGGTGAATGTGAAGGCTACTCTGGAGGAGATACCTACATGCCATCAATTGAAATTGGATGCTGTGGCGCTTATTGCGGAACATGCCGCGCGCTAACAGATGGCACATGCCTTGGATGCAGATTGGGTTACGGCACCGGCGAAAGAGACATCGACAAGGCCAAATGCAAGATGAAGGTCTGCTGCATCAGGAGACTGGGAACCGCATACACCTGTGCTGACTGTCCTGACTGCCTCTCTTGTGCCACGCTCCAGGGTCTCTACAGCAAGAATGGCTACAAGTACAAGAAGTACAAGGAATCGATGGAGTTCATAAGAACCCACGGATACGATTCTTTTCTGAAAAATGCAGAGAAATGGAAAGGGGCCTATGGTAGATTGCCTTGATTGCGAGCTATCAACTGTAATACGTAACGATTCACTCCACCGGACGGGTAATCGCCGCTGGCGGGTCCTGCGTTATGCGGTAAAACAAATACAACTGAGGAGGCAAACATGAGTGATAAAGAGAAGCTGATGAGTGACGCTTTCCAAGTGTTCATGCGGGAAGCACCAGAGCACGCCCAAGCATGGATGAATGCCGTTCAGAATCTTAGTAAGGCAAGCGCTTTGGATAAGAAAACTGAAAGCATTGCTTATCTGGCGGTCCTGGCAGCATTGCGCCTCGAAAGTGGTGTTCCATTTCATGTAGCGCTTGCGAAAGAGGCAGGTGTATCGCGAGAAGAAGTAATCAGTGCGATATTGGTTGGCTTACCTGCAGCAGGCAATGTCGTTATGCGGGCTTTGCCCGTTGCCATTCAAGCTTACGACTCATGCGGAGATAAATCATGAGTGCTCTCAAGTTAAATAGAGATTGGCATCAAAGTCACAAGATGCCTTCCAAAGCAACAATGGAACAAAGGCTTCAGTGGCACTGGGAACATGCGAAAAACTGCGGGTGTCGCCCCATTCCTGTCAAGGTTGCGGAGGAAATGAAAAAGAGGGGGCAGCCACTGCCTTGGCTCATAGCTGGTAGTTCATAGCTCATGGCTGGTGGGTCTTTGGGTTCCTGCTGGCGCAGGAGTGAGACACGTGGATTCCGCATCAAGTGCGGAATGACATTGGTTGAGGCTGTCCGCATAAGTGTCATCTGCGACTGAATTCCACGATACTATACCACCCGGGTCGAGCTTGGACAGGACGGGAGACACCACCGCACAGGTTCGTGCCGGACAGGCTCTCGCGGAATCAGATTATGGGGCTGCGCAGGCTGTATGGCAACGGTTGCATCGCCCGGAGTTGTTCACTACTCGATTTCATCAGCTTCTTCAAGTACTCTCTCAGGTTGATGAGTTCCCACTGGGACAGGCAGGAAAGCGCGTCGAAAGCCACAGGGCGTTTGTCCAGCTTCTCGGCAAGCTTTTCACCCTTCCTGGTCAAAACCACGCGGACTCGATTCTTCCGGTTCAGGTCTCTTACCTTCTTCACCAACCCCTCCCCCTCCATGCGTGTTAGCAAAGCAGACACGCTGTGTGGCTGCCTGTATAGAAAGCGTGACAGCATCCCGGGAGTGACAGGCTCATCACTCTGTTTTACGAAGAACAGCACTCCGGCTGCGACTGTGGAAAGACCTTCCTGCTCAAGTTCGATTCCCCTGGCTCTGTACAACAGGTGTTGGACCCGGTGCAACAACTCCCAGACTTCGTTGCAGAGGTCTACTGAAACATCGTCTGGCATTCGACTCCCCCTATTTCATGAAATTTTTCTGAGTATCTCTTGTCGTCCTGTAATACTTTTGTAATACTTCTGTAATATTCTGTCAAGCGAACGTTGTGCGGTGTCCAGGCTGAGGCAAGGATTCACCTCCATGGCGAGACCAGCATCCTCACATAGCGTGCGCAGACATCTAGACAATCCACGGTTTTGGGACGGCGATGATGATGGCGTCGTTGGGGATGGGAGAGGAGAATATGGCTTGTTTTGGCGTACCACCCTATGGCTATCTGGCCAGTGTGCCTCCAAAGACCTGCCAGGCCAGGGCTGACTTGGCGACAAGGCTCAAAATCATATACACAGTTTCACCGAAGAGGTAATCCCTCCACGGCCCGACCTTCTTGTATTGCAGAGCCATGTTCAAGGCAAAGCTGAAAAAGAAGACGAATAGAGTGGGCAGGATGGTGTATACAAAGGTTGGGATTGTCTCCGTATTGGATGAGATGGCGGCAAAGAAGTACCAGGCAATGATAACCCAGGGAACGATCCCGGCGATGCACCCGAAAATGTAGGCTGTCCAGTTGGTCTTATCTGTTGTCTGGTTGTGCAACTCCATCATCAGGCCAAGAAGGTTCATCATGCCTGTCAGGGTGAACAGGAGTATGAGGCTTGGAAGATCAAACACCCCGCTGAGCATGGCAATAATGGCCACCATGAGCGAAGCACTGAGCGAGTATTCATACCATCGCAGATAGTTGATCTTCCTCTTCAGGTTGCCCACATACCAGTTGAAGGCTATTGGTGAGGCCATGATGAAATGAGCCGCCGCTGATATCAGGAGGAAGGCGGCGATCAGCGGACCGAGACGCAGACTCACCACACCCTCTGTCACCGTGCCGAGGTTCTCAATGCCAGGCATCCATTTCAAGAAAGAAGTGGTGACGGTTACCGAGTAATCGTTGGAGAGGAGAACAATTGCCGCACCCTGAACGAGGTGCAGGAAGCACATCACTGCGTTGAACCATCTTAGTTTTGCGAATTGAGGCGCTGCCTTTGCCCCAGAGCCATTACTCATGGTGTCGACCTCCCTCCGTTTGCCGATTCACTTTCTAGGACGAATATCATCGGCTGAGGCGCATTATATCAGAATCAGTTGACACTAAGAAAATGTCTTCTACGAGAAATATATGGTTGGGGAGAGTGGCGGGGCAAACCAGCTTGACGCGGGTGACTTCACTCAGCGTATAATCCATCATATGAATCACAGTGCATGTGGGTTCGGTGTGGCATCGGCATACCATGAAGCGGGATGGGCACTTGTGAAGCGTTTGGATAGACGGATGTAACACGATTGCAGTACAGTAAAGGTGTAGGTACGAATGGGCATTTTGATCACTGATACCACGCTTCGCGACGCCCATCAATCCCTGATAGCTACACGAATGCGTACCAGGGATATGCTCCCTATCGCTGAGAAGCTTGATAGGGTGGGTTTCTTCTCCCTCGAGGTGTGGGGAGGTGCTACCTTCGATTCGTGCATCAGGTTCTTGAACGAAGATCCCTGGGAGCGCCTGAGGGCGCTGCGGGCCGCAGTGAAGAACACTCGCTTGCAGATGCTGCTCCGGGGACAGAACCTGGTGGGTTATCGACATTACCCCGATGATGTGGTGCGGGAGTTCATTCGCCTGGCGGTGAAAAATGGCGTAGACGTTTTCCGCATCTTCGATGCCCTCAATGATATTCGAAACATGAAATTTGCCATAGAGGTGGCAAAGGAGCACGGGGCACATGTTCAGGGAGCTATCTGCTACACGATCAGTCCGCTACACACGGTGGATAGCTTCGCGAAGATGGCCGGGAAACTGGCCAGTCTGGGTTGCGACTCCATCTGCATAAAGGATATGGCCGGGCTGATTGCGCCACAGGCGACAATGGACCTGGTGAAGGCCATCAAGAAGCGGGTGAAGATTCCCGTTGATCTCCATTCTCATTGTTCGAGCGGTATGGCGCCTCTCAGCTACCACGCTGCAGCCCTGGCCGGCGTAAACATACTCGATACCACCGTCTCCGTCTTTGGATGGGGAACGTCTCAGCCACCGACCGAAAGCATAGTAGCTGCCTTCAAGGGTACCCGCTATGATACCAAGCTGGACCTGGAGCTGCTCAACGAGATAAACGAGTACTTCGTTGGGGTGATGGGAAAATACAAAGGACTGTTGACCGCACAGGCGGTTCGCCCTGATATCAACGTGCTCCTTCATCAGATACCTGGAGGGATGTACTCCAATCTGGTGAGCCAACTCAAAGAGCAAAACGCACTGGATAGACTTGATGAAGTCTTGAAAGAAGTTCCCCGCGTGCGGACGGAACTGGGCTATCCCCCTCTGGTAACCCCGACAAGCCAGATAGTGGGGACGCAGGCGGTATTGAATGTCCTATCCGGCCAGCGCTACAGTGTAGCGACTCAGGAAGTGAAGGACTATCTTCTTGGCCGATATGGCAGGCCAG
>JBGOWL010000107.1:0-6100 GCA_041478585.1 Dehalococcoidia bacterium
AGGTGCCTCAGAATACGCCATAGAGGTCAAGGGCCTTGAGGTTCCCATGCATGACCCTCGGTCACACCACGGCCTGGGTCTGTCCTATGCCACAGCGGCGCGTGGGGCATGCCACACCAACGACCCGGCCTACACCCTCGGCACGGGAATCTACAACTGGCCGGAGCTAGGCCTGACGCCATGGCTGGCAGCCCAGGTCAAAGAGAGCAAGGTATGGGGGACAGTCATAAAGAACTCCCAGGATCTCGGGCAGATCATCAATGCAGGGGTATTCTGTTACATGCTCGGTGCCGTGATGAATGCCGATGATGTGACTGAACTCCTGGCATATTCCAGCGGCTTCGACTACACCTTCAGCGAACTGGTGGAGTGCGGCGAGAGGATATTGCACATGAAGAGAGGGGTGAGCAATCTCATGGGTATCACGGCGGCAGATGACACGCTGCCCAAGCGGATTCTCACGCCCACCACCGAGGGCCCTGCTGCCGGTTCCAAGATAGACCTCGAGCTCATGCTGAAGGAATACTACCCGGCAAGGGGGCTTAATCCAGATGGACGCCCATCCAAGGAGACGCTCCACAGGCTGGGGCTGTCTGATCTGGCGGCAAAGCTTTACTAAGGCATTTGAGGGTTTCTAGTTCCCGATGATCGAAACAACCTCTCCCCTGTGACAGGGGAGAGGTTGTTTTTTGGGCTGGTGGGAGAAGTGATGTAAGATTGTCACATACAGTTGCTGACTAGAAGCTTGATGGCAGGGGAGGTCAGGATGCTCAGCGGGCAGGAGTCATCTAGATACGAGAGACAACTACTGATAGCAGGATGGGGGAAGGAGGGCCAGGAAAGGCTCAAGAAGGCAGAGGTGCTGGTGGCCGGCGCCGGGGGTCTTGGTTCCGCCATCTTGATCCATCTGGCAGCAGCCGGGGTGGGGAAGATAAGGATAATCGACTCCGATAGAGTGGAACTCAGCAACCTGAACCGACAGACACTATATTCGATTAACGATATAGGCAAGGAAAAGGCAGCCGCAGCTAAGGGTAGGCTGGCACTGTTGAATCCTGACATTGAGATAGAAGCCCTGGTAGAGTTGATCACCGAGAAGAACGTCTTTGACCTTGTGGCCCACTATCCCATTGTCGATGCCATGGATAATCTGCCAACAAGATACCTGCTGAATCAAGTTGCTGTCAGTAGGCAACTGCCGCTCTTTCACGGCGCAGTCTACGGATTCGAGGGGAGCGCCACCACCATAATGCCTACTCAAACGCCATGCCTGAGATGCCTCTACCAAGGCGTCCTACCCGGGAAAATCCCTGTGGTCGGCGTTACCCCGGCAGTTATTGGCTGTGTTCAAGCCACCGAAGTGATAAAATACCTCATAGGTATGGGTGAATTGCTCACCGGTAGACTCTTAGTTTACGATGGTCTCAGTATGAGGTTCAGTGAGGCAAGAGTGAAGAAAGACCCCAATTGTGAAGCATGCGGGCCAAGCCGGCCACTCGATGTGGGAGAGAAGAATGAAAGTTAGGGTCAGGTTGTCTTCCTTGCTTCGCCAATTCAGTGAGGTCACCAAGGAGCCAGATACAATTGAGGTGTCGGCACCCGATGCACTGGAATGCCTCCGAGTGTTGGTAAACCGATTCCCATCCATGAGACAGTGGGTCTACGATAAGGAAGGCAAGTTGCTGCCTTCGACTATGTTCTTCGTCAATGGAGAGAAACTCCTGGCCGATGAATTCACGAGGCCGCTCAAAGACGGTGCCAACCTCTTTATCCTCTTGGCCTTCGCCGGTGGATAGAAGACCCTCCAGAACCAGGCAACCGTCCACGCATATTTGGGATGAGCTCTGCCACAGTCAACGCTTCCATCTCTGCCAAAGAGTTGAATGATGGCATCGTTTCCAGGTATCCTCTGGTACGGTACGATCGACAGCAAAAATCACGTCACTTAGGATACCTGACCAACATGGAATTGCCCCGATATACCAGACATCAGGATCGGGTGAGATGACCATCGAGATTCTAGAGGGAATCCCAGTCGCCATCGACAAACAAGAGATCCTCCGTATTCAGGGGCACCACAAGAATGAGAAACCGAGCACGGCCATCCAGGAGATTCTGGAGAAGGCGATAGAAGACTTCCACTCTTTGCTTCAGCCGAAGGCCACCTTCATTGAGATGGAGGCCAGAGTAACGAAGGAGTCCATCAACCTGGAGAACGGCCTGGTATTGCACAATCCGGACGGGGCCAAAGCATGGCAAAACGCTGATCATCTTGTTGCAGTTGTATGCACCATCGGTCCAGTCCTGGGCCAGAGGGTCTCAGAGCTCTCCGCTCAGGGAGCCAATACCGCTGCTCTGGTGCTCGATAGCATCGGCTCTGCGGCAGTCGAGAGCGTAGCTGATCATGTTAACCGTCGCATCTGCCAGGGTGCAGCACAACGTGGTATGAAGGCAGGGCCCCGACTGAGCCCGGGATATGGTGCGTGGCCTTTGGAAGACCAGAGAGTCATCTTCGCCATGGTCCCCACAGAGAGGATAGGTGTTCACCTCAATGAACAGGGCATAATGATTCCTATGAAGTCGATCTCGTTTTGCTTGGGCATGGGGAGGAATCTGAAAGCACCAAAAGGGCTACACCCCTGCCAATACTGCAATCTAAAGAACTGCCAGTACCGCAAGGCACTGAAAGGCCAACCATAACGGTGCAAATCCTGTGAAGGCGATAGGAGTAATACACCGATGAGAGCTGCAACAATCCGCGGCCCGCGCGACATCAGACTGGACATTGTCAGAAATCCTTCTATCGGAAAAGGCGAGATACTGGTGAAGGTGAAGGCATGTGGAATATGCGGCACTGACGTCCATACCTTTAAGACCGGTAGGTCATCGACTTCTCGGAAACCCACTGTGCTGGGGCATGAGTTCAGCGGTGAAATTGCGGAGGTAGGGAAGTCTGTCACGGGTCTGAGGGTGGGTGATCGGATAGTCGGAACCGGGTACCGCCCCTGCGGCAAGTGCTATCGGTGTCAGCAGGATCAAGAAGACAGGTGCCCTAGCCCTCTGGTTCCGGGGGAAGGATTGGATGGTGCTTTTGCTGAATACGTCGTGGTGCCCAACCCGGCATTAGGCAAGACAGTCTTCCACATACCGGAGAACTTGGGTTGGGAAGAGGCAGCTACCGTCGAACCGGTATCCGTTGCCTGCTTCGCTGTAACACGGGCCCGAATTCAGCCGAATGAAACCGTAGTCATCCTGGGGGCAGGTATGATTGGTCAGAGCATAGCTCAGGTATGCAAGACTATGGGTGCGAAAGTCATAGTAAGCGAACCTTCCCCTATGAGGCTGGCCATGGTCAAGAAACTGGGCGCCGATATAGCCTTCAATCCAAGGGAGGTAGATCTGCTTGAGACTGTCACACAGGCCACCTCAGGAGAGATGTCGAGTGTGGTTTTCGAGTGCTCTGGATCACCAACTGCCTTCCGCCAAGCGCCACTATTGACACGTCCATTCGGAAGGATATTGCAGGTGGGCATGTTTGAGGAGAATCTTACACTGGCTCCGGAACTACTAAGCCTTATGTTCAACTTCAGGAACATAACCCTGCGAGGCTCCGGGGGTCAGCAATGGGACATGGCAGTTGAATTAATCGGAACTGGCCAAGTGAAGACAAAGGATCTCATAACACATCGGTTTCCCCTAGACAATATCAAGGAGGCCTTCGAGGCCCAGCTCGATTCGGACAAGGCGATAAAGGTACTGATAAAACCATAAGAGTCTTGACCGAACAACCTTCTCCCTCCATCCAGGCTCGAGGTTCCAACCATTAGATTTTGGGAGGCTGCCTGTTCAGTGGTATAATTGAATTACGAATGCCGCTCTGAGGAGGCACAATCATGGATGCTGCCATCAAAGAACTAAAGGACAATGTTTGCATCAAGGCAGTGAAGGGTCTTTACCGGGGCCAGGAGCGGGTGGACATGGATGCCGGCTACCGTTCCGAGGTGAAGGTCTGTTTGGAGCGGGCCCGTTTGATCACCCAATCGTACCAGGACAGCGAGGGTGAGCCCATGGTCATCCGGCGTGCCAGAGCCTTGAAGAATATCCTGGAGAACATGACCATCTACATCCAGGACAAGGAGCGCCTGGTGGGCAACATGGCCAGAGACCCTTACTCCCTGCCACTCTATCCGGAGCTCTACTGGCGGTGGTTGGAGAAGGCGCTGGACAATGAGTATAAGCACCTCATGGATGACCAGGGTAAGAAGGAACTCAAGGAGATCAACAAGTACTGGCAGAAGCTCTCGGTCCATGGCATGGAGCGTAGCCTGGTGCCTAAAAGCCTCAAGCCCTACACCGGCTACACCCCGGTGAGCGTCTTCAGCTACACCTGGGACATGGTCCTGCCCAACTACGAGAGGATCTTCAAGGTGGGGCTGAGGAGCATCATCCAGGAGGCCCAGGACAGGCTTAAGGAGATCGAAGCAGACATCACCATGGATGCCAGGGAACACTTGGAGCAGAAGCGGTTCCTGGAGGCAGCCATCATCTCTTTGGAGGCCACCATCACCTTCGCCAAGCGGTATGCTGCCCTGGCCAGGGAGAAGGCCAAAACCGAGACCCGTCCGGAGGAGAAGCAGCGGTTGGAGAAGCTGGCCGGGATCTGCGACCGGGTGCCGGAGAACCCGGTGCGCACCACGCATGAGGCCATACAGTGCTTCTTCTTCATCCATCTGATTGTCGGCTTCATCGAGCTGCCCTCTGTGGGTTGCGGGGTGAGGCTGGATCAGATCGTGTATCCCTACTACAAGAAGGACCTCGATCAGGGGAGGGTCACCAGGGAAGAGGCCATAAATCTCATCGAGTCACTGTGGATCAAGTTCGAGGAGATGGGCTTCATCCATCCACCGCGGCTCTTCGGCTCCGCCGGTGGTGGCCTGGCCTGGCAGAACATCACCCTGGGCGGGCTGGACAAGGAAGGTAAGGATGCCTCGAACGAAATCTCCTACCTCATACTGGAGGCCATCACCGAACTGCACTCAGTGCAGCCGCCCCTCTGCTTCCGATACAATGACAAGACACCCAGGGCACTGGCCCTGAAGGCCATTGACAGCATACGGAGCGGGGTAGCCCAGCCGGCCTTCTTCAACGATAAGATGATGATCCCCTATCTCCTGGAGAAGGGTATCCCCCTGGAGGATGCCCGGGACTATGCCATCAGTAACTGCATGTCCTGGATCATCCCCGGGAAAAGCATGGTCTATCGCCAGGGGATGGGGATGTTCTCCTTCACTAACTGCATGATGCTGGCCTTAAACCAGGGTGTGGACTGGCTCAGCGGACAGAAGGTGGGCTATGCCACCCCGGATCCACTGACCTTTAAGTCTATCGACGACATCATCGAGGCTACCTTCCAGCAGTTCAATTTCTTCATGGGGACACAAGTCTACATCAGCAACATCGCCGATGCCCTCTACGAGGAGTACCTCCCCCGGCCGCTCATCTCAGCCCTGGTCGATGACTGCATCCAGAAGGGAAAGGAATGCCGCCGGTGGTACTACTTCCATCGGAACTACGTCATGCCCACTGGAGTCAATAATGTGGCCGACTCGCTGGCAGCCATCAAGAAACTGGTCTTCGAAGGGAAGAAGGTCACCATGGCTGAGCTCCTCGATGCCCTGCGGAAGGACTTCCAGGGCAAAGAGGAACTGCGCCAGATGCTGCTCAGCGCCCCCAAATTCGGCAATGACGACGACTATGTCGACAGCATCGCCGAGAAGGTCCACTTCCGTATCAAGGAAGAGACCGAGAAGTATACCACCTACTACGGCTATCCCTACGATACCGATGGCACCAATGCCTCCGTGGGCTACTTCCTGGGCTTTGACGTGGCGGCCACCCCGGATGGACGGAAGGCCAGAGAGCCCCTCCACGACGGCACCATCTCGCCAGTGCAGGGCCGGGATAGAAAGGGCCCCAGCGCAGTGCTCAAGTCTGTGAGCAAGGTGGACCCGCTGCTGTCCTGCAACCACCTGTTCAATCAGCGGTTTGCCCCACAGTTCCTGGAAGGGGAGAACCGGGAGGTCTTTGCCGACTACATCAA
>JBGOWL010000037.1:0-9237 GCA_041478585.1 Dehalococcoidia bacterium
ATAGCTTTTGCTCAGTTGGGATACAAAGGGTGGCTTGATGGAGGACTATGAGAGGAGAATGAGGTTTGCGAGAGGCTGAAGCCATACTGCGCCCTTCAAAGCAGGGTGGGACTCTGTGCTCTGGACAACGAGCGCATGCCCAGTCCATTGCATTCTTGGCAAATAGGTCCAGGCATCAACGGCGGTTCTGTACCCCAGCCTCCACACTTTGCGCACACTATCCATTGATTCATGCGGTTCGGCACTTTGCGGACACCCTCACAGGTTGGACATGTCTTCCGAGACCACTCTATTGACAGTGCCCACCTGGGGCCTGTGATTTCGCCGGTTCCAACGCAGTTCTTGCATGCTATCATCTCCTACCCCCTCTGTCCCTTATGTGGACCGGTGGAAGCTGGGCTCAACATGCCAGGACTTTCTGTGGCACTAGAGCACCGGAAGTTGGGCTTGGATGCAAATAGTGTCTTCCCCTGTTTCTACTCCCCTATCGCTGAACGGCCACTTGCCATAGGCGATGAGCAGTTGTCTCAGGTCTCTGAAAAGAACCTTGTTGTACATCGTTCTTGACTGTGGGTTGTTGGTTACAGTTGTGTGTTTGAAGTTTCGGTTGTCACCAGTCATGTGGATATTGAGCCATCCGCCCCTTCCCTTTGAAGCCCATATGCCGAAAGCTGCTACTACTGCCCTTTCTCCCTTGTAGGCCCGCACATCGCCAGGTTTCATTTCAGCCTCCTCTCTAGACTTGCCCGAATGAGTTTATCGAGTCTGATTCCTCTGCGACCATTATACCACCCAATGTTAGCCTGGATACAAAGAAGGGGAGCCTTGGAGGTGGCAATAGGCATGTCTACCTATTCCACCAGGGTATTCACGGGGTAGATTCTACTCATGCAACGATCTGTCATTGACGACTTTTCTACAGGCCAAGACAGGTATCGCGGCGGAAGTCGGTTTGGTCTGCAGGATGGTACTCTAATGGTGGAAAGGAAAAAGGCCTACGGCCTAGAGAAGGAGGTACCAAAATGGAATGGGAAATTGCAGCGGCAATAGCACTGGCAGCCCCAATCATCCTTCTACCGGTGGCCTTTGTCGGGTACCTCACGGTTGGCGGCATCTACGGTCTCGTGAAGGAAGCTCGAAAGGCCGGTAGGAAGGCAGAGGCAACAGCCTGACGGTCAACAAGGCAGCGATTCAAGTATGTCTGAAGTAAAGGAGGTACCAAAATGGAATGGCAGTTCATCGTAGCCCTGGTGGTGATGATTCCGATAATCCTTCTGCCCGTGGCGTTTGTATGGTATCTGAACCTGGGTGGCCTCTATGCCGCAGCTCGTGAGGCTCGAAGAAAGAGAGCTGCCGAGAAACGCCTGGCCACTGAGAAGGTGACAGGGTAGTCTCGGGATATCGACAAGAGGATACTGAGGATTCTGGTGTACATGGGGCTCTTCACAGAGCCCCTTCGCTGTTCTTGTGGAAATCGCCGGGCTCAAGCGATAGCCAGGAGGACCTCAAGCTCTATAGGGCGCTGGTGGGGGCTATGAAGGCCAGGGATTGCTCGTGGGTTCGTGGGGCGATACCGCAAATAAGGAATTGGGGCTTGGCCTGGCCTAGAGATCGGTGCCGCATATGGGAGTGCCGCTCACGGGAAGCGGTGATACGACTGACGGTAAGTTTGGGTTCCGGGACAGATGGAATCTGAACCGGGGGTCCTGGAAAGGGAAATCCTTCTCTGCACCACACTTCTTGCATTTGGCATGATACAAGCTGTTTGTGGCCAGCGTGTCTATAATCCAGTAATGAGCTCGATGAGCAACCTTTTTGGCAGCCATTTACCCTCAATCACACTTATAAGCGATGCTTATAGGAGAATCGCTAGAGTCAGTATACCACAAAAGACCATCTTCAACACCATCAAGTTCTACGAGCAGCTGGTGGGGTGATATAGGGGAAAAACAAGAAAGCCCACCTTGGGGAAGATGGGCTTGTCTTACTTAATGCGCCTCAGACCGGGGGGTGGCCTGTCTAAAACAATGTCATCATACCGTACGAGACTCGATCCTGCATTGGAATTGGATTAGAAGATGCTTAGAAAGTGCTTAGATTCTTGGGCCTACGAATCCCGTTGCTATCGAAGACAGACTGAAGTCCTGCAAGGTGGCTGGTTGGTTGGTTGGGGCCAGGAGTTGACAGGCCCGGTGCTATTTCTTCACCACCACAAGACATTCAGCCATGATGTCATGGAGTCCCTGCTTCCTTTGCGTGAAAGCTATCATGAGGTACCCGATATACAGGATCAGGCAGGAGATTATTTTGCCGAAATATCTTCCAGTCGCCCTGGCGAACGAGATTTGCCTTCCCTGGGTGTCAGTGACTACGATGCCTAACGCCATTTTCCCCAGGGTTGCCTGGCGTGATGAGCTTTCCATGATGGCGAAGTAGAGCCAAGGCAAAAGGAGCCCCAAGGGGTAGAAGATCAAGAAGTATATTATTCGTGGATCCACAAGGATAAGAATGTAGAGCGGCAGTATGGGAATGAACATGAGGATACCGTCGATCAGCGAAGCCAGGAGTCTCTTCCAGAAACCTGCGTACTCCGGGCTGCCAGCAGTTGTTGTGCCCTCTCCATAACCCAATGGTTGGCTTGCCCTCTGGAGGGGTGTACCACAGCTTTTGCAGAATAGGGCCTGGTCATCATTTGACTGTCCGCACTTGGCGCAATACATTATCTCATCTCACTTCCTGTATTATTGTCCTGGAAAATCGCTCTCGACATTATACCACCCCAACCTCAGCTTAGATACCAAGGGGGATGGCCAAAGTTCTACAAAGCGCCGCTGTCATGACACCTAGAAAGGCATGGGATTGTCTTGGGAAGGGATTGGGGCAAGAAACATGGGCAACTCCCTTTGTGGTGTTCACTTGGTTGGTTTTTGATATGATGGCATCATGAAGATACTGGTGTTCTTACACGGAACAACAATAATGCATAAGAGTGGGGTAGGTCATAAGAGACACGATATAGTCAGACAAGTAATTGAAGGTGAAGAGGCTGTCAGGGATTTCGCATCTTATGTTCCCATAGGTAACGCTGTCAAGAAACTGGAGACCTGGGAAAAGAGAGGTGCAAAGATTCTTTACTTAAGCTCCCACAGGAGCCCGGCGGATGTTGAAAAGGACAAGATTGTTCTCAGGAAACATGGCTTTCCGCACGGTGAAGTCTTCTTTCGTCAAGAGGGAGAGGAGTACAAGGATATTGCTGAAAGAATCAAGCCAGATATCCTGGTGGAGGATGATTGTGAAAGCATCGGTGGGGAGAGAGAAATGACATTTCCCCACATGAGGCCAGAATCAAGAGCAGAAATCAAATCTATTACAGTCAGAGAATTTGGCGGAATTGACCACTTACCTGGTGACCCTGGAGGACTGCTGCAACTATCAAGCCAACGCTGAGTTCACCCTCTGTGTACGCTCTGAAGTTCTGCAAGGCGCTGGTGGGTGGTCTCAGACCAGCTTCGACGTCAGATAACTCGCGGCCGTATAGAGCAGGATGCCGAGAATAAGTGGTGGGAAGAGGCCCCATCTAGGCAGCAGATATATGACGGCTGCGATATAGATGGTCCAAGCGGGTAGCAGGAAGAGCATACCCTTAGCATACGACAGTGTCGGCTCGGCACCGCTACGCGTGTAGATGGCACATAAGGATATGACCGAGACGGCCGGGAAGAAAGCTATGAAGGCTGCCAGCAGACCCTTTCCTTGACTTCCAAAATAGGTCACCAATGTTACGACGGTTCCTCCTATGACGAAGTAGAGAGGAAGAAACTTATAGTCCATATACCCTTTCCCCCCTGTGTTCCGATCTTTGGGACTCATTTGCACTCTTGACCTCAGGCGAGAATCTCAGGTGAGATTATACCACCCAACTTCAACTTGGATACAAAGGGAGCGGCTTGTTGCCGAGACTGTCGTGTATGTGATAGAGTCTGCTGGGTTGTCTTTGAATGGAGGAAATCTCATGAGCAAGGAATACTGGCTAGACCTATTCACAGGCAAGACCTGGGAAGAGTTCCTGAAACATGGGGCTGACGTTAGTGGCTTTAGGGAGAGAAGGAGGAAGGCCGCAGAGAAGGTTCGTCCTGGCGACTATTTCCTCTGCTACTTGACAGGCATCTCCAGGTTCGTTGGTGTGCTGGAGGTCAAATCCGAGTGTTTCTTCGATGACAAGACCAGGATATGGGAAGGTGAGTTGTTCCCTATCCGATTCAAGGTGGACCTTATCCACAAGCTAGATGCTAAGACAGCAGTGCCAGTGCTTGCCCTTAGAGACAGGCTCTCACTGTTTAGAGGTCTTGCGGGCAAGCAGTGGTCTGGTTTCTTCAGGGGTTCTCCTGCAAGGTTTGACCCTCATGACGGTGAGGCCATTGCAGAGGCTATCAAGGAGGCCGCAGCACACCCTGTTGGAAGAGAATATGATCAAAGAAAATACTGGCGCAGACCCAAAACCTATGAATCAAAGAAACTCGGCCCAGTCACAGTGCCTGACGAAGAGAAGAAGGTAGTCCCATCTGAACCTCAGGTTGACAAGACCACCCATGAAGAGATCCAGTGGCTACTGCTGAAGCTGGGATCCGACCTCGGGCTTGATGTCTGGGTAGCCAAGAATGACAGAAACAAGGGATTTGGCGGGATGTCCTTCGAGGGTATTCCAGGGCTGAGAAAGGAACTTCCTAGACAATTCGACGATGCTACCAACAGAACGATAGAGCTCATAGATGTTCTCTGGCTGCAGGGAGAGGCTATAGCCGCTGCCTTTGAGGTTGAACATACCACTGCCATCTATTCTGGATTGCTGAGGATGTCTGATCTGGTGAGCATGCAGCCCAACATCAAGCTTGATCTCTACCTGGTTGCTCCAGATGATCGGCATGATAAGGTTGTCAGTGAAATAAACAGACCCACCTTTGCCAGGCTTAAGCCACCACTGCCCAAGATATGCAAGTTCATCCCCTACTCTGAATTGAAGAGGAAGGTTGAGCAAGTCAGGGCTGTTGTCCGGTATTTGAAACCCGACTTCATAAACGAGATTGCCGAAAGCTGTGAACCTGATGATGCATGACCCCAGCTTGAATACAAAGGGGATTGGGGACAGCTTGAAGTTCTGGAAGGCGCCGCCGGGAAGAAAAGGTAGGAATCCAGAGCTTCACCTGGACTAATCTTGCGAGCAGGTCACATCTACAAACAACACAAGGTCAACATATCTGCACGTGCCATTATCAAGCTCGGTTCCAGCTTCGGAGGTGGTACAATGGTCCGGGCATGTTATGAGCCGAGGAAACGAACCTATGCAGCTGACGATCCTGTCAACAATGATCGGCCCTCTGTGGGCACGCGCCAGCTTAAGTCAGGTGTATCCCGATTTGTTGGCGGACCCAGAGGCAGTTCGACTCTTTGACGCCGTCGTGGCGATGCATCCCGAAGCCGAGGCTGAATTCGCGATGATGCATGAATTTGTGGACGAATTATTGGGACTCAGTTTCCTGATCAGAGCACGAACCTTTGACGATGCAATCAGACGATTCTTGGTCAGTTATCCGGAAGCCACTGTGGTTAACATCGGATGCGGATTGGACACTGCCTTTTCGCGTGTCGACAACGGCAGGATTACCTGGTACGACCTGGATTTGCCGGAAGCAGTTGCATACCGAAGAAAGCTCATCCTTGAGACTCGCCGTAGCACTTGCATACCGAAGTCAGTCTTTGACTACAGTTGGTTCAGCGATGCCAACTTCTCTCCCGAGAAAGGCATCTTCTTCTTTGCGGGAGGACTCTTCAACTACTTCCAGGAGGATGATATCTCCGGCCTCTGCAAGGCGATGGCTCAACAATTTCCCGGAGGGCAATTGATGTTCGACGCTCCTTCGAGGCTCGGCAACAGAATCATGAACAGGCGTTTCAAGAAATATGGTGCCATGGGCATAGAATTCTCCTTCGGACTAGGCAACCCGCCCAAACAGATCCCAAGGTGGTCAGCAGAGATCGAACTGGTTGATTGGTTTTCGCTATATTCCAGAGTGGAGCGTAACCCGAAATGGAGAATACGGACCCGCGTTCTGATGCGGATTTGCGATTGGCTGAAAGTCGTCGAAGTGGCTCATCTGAGATTCCACCATTGAAGGAGAATGGATGGGCAGGCTTGCCCATTTCCTCGCCGATGTGGCCGATGCATGGAAGCAGGCAGATCAAGGACAGCGGAACAATCTAGCCAGGGGTCTGTTCGAGGAGATCTTGGCAGAGGATGAGAGAGTCGTGGCAGTGAGACCACGACGCGGGCTTGAGCCATTCTTCAAGCTGAACTTTGAGCGTCAAACCGCAGATATTGCTGGCGACCCCGAGGGGCTTCGGACCCTGATGCAATATCTCAGTGTGGGACTTTACCCGGTGATTGCACCCGCGCATCTCATGGTCGCTGGTCATTAGAGGGGAGACTGTCGCCTTGGCTCTAATAGGAGACATGGGGCAGAAAGCCTCCGTCAACTGGCCGGGAGTATGGTGTCTCCCATGAATCTGTAAGGCGGGCTCCGGAAGCAGCCTACACATCCGCTGAGTCCAGTCGCAGCCTGGCAGACCAATGTGAGGGGGCTTCGGCAGGTCAGTTACGTTCGAGGACAGCCCTAAGTCATGCAACGCGCCACCGCGGTAACAATGGAATCCGACCAGTCCTGAACATGAGAGCCCAATGAACGACTCTCATAGAGACTACAGACGCTCAAGCCAGGAATTGCCTCAAGAATATCTCAAAAGTCACGAGCCGCATAGTCCTGAAGGAGGCGTTGATCTTCCCCTCTTCATGTCCCCCGATGAGGTAGCTGATGTAGTTCTGATCGAGATACTCTTTCGAAAGCGAGCCGCTGCTCAGCAGCAATGTTCTGAAATAGCACTTCCACGAGTCATTTGTCCGCAGCCAACTGGCATGATCCACATAATCGGTTTTGTTGGGGATGTAGACCCTTCCTCTGGATGCCCTCCACGCCAGTTCCTTCAGCCTCTGCCTGGCATGTCGATAGGCCCTCCCACCACTCCAAAGGACCAAAGGAGCACTGGCAGGAATCATCGTTTTGTTGTAGGTAATCCTGGCCAGCTCTGGCGATAGGCTCATGAGGACTTTCCGGTGAATCTGATGATTCAGCCTTTTCTCCGGTGGAATCTTGAACATGATGTCAAATAAGTCATTATCGACGGTGGGGAATGATACCTCGACCAAATCCCTTATAGGGACATGCCAGGATGACGCATATCCCACATACGTGCGCAAGTAGAATTCGTCGAACGTGGTGCTTGGGTCAGCGTGACTCAGCTTGTCAAACTCCGCTTTGAGTGCACTTAAAGGTGCTTCTTTGACCGTGGCATGGTACTCAGGTCTGAACAGTCTGATGAGTTCGTCATCCCTGAAGAGCCTCATGCTCTTTAGAACGCTGGAGAGTAGTTCCTCCTTGCTTCCGGGGTGTATCCGGTCCTTGCTCAGATGGCTGCCACCGAGCGTACGATCCAGCACAAAACCATCAAAGACCACATCAACTTCGCCCCTGACTTGTCTATGTACCGGGTTAAGGGAGCTTCCCTCGATATGGTTCCTCCCATCGCTGAGCCAGACCAACTGCTCCGCATTCTGTACGATGAGCTCTGGCGTAATTTCTATGAAGCGATGTCGCGTCCCGCACTTCTCTGCCACCTTCTTGGCGATGGCCATCTGGTCACAATATGACGGACCGTAGCTATAGGTGGTAATTTCCCTCCTTTTTTCGGGCTCGACGGCAGCAAGAACGGACCTGCAATCCAGCCCGCCACTTAGCGATACCCCATACCGGAGTGGGTCTCTCATACGCACTGCCACCGCTCTTCTGAAGGCCTCAGTAAGTTGTTCCACCATTGCCCTCTCGGGAAGGCTATAGTCAGGCTGGTAGCTGAAGCGCCAGTACTGGGTCACCGAAAGCTTCCCGCTGCCGTAGGTCAAGATTGAGGCTGGAGGCAAGATGTTCACCCGCTTGAACAGCGTTCTGTCGCCCCAGAATTCTCCAAAGGCGAAATAGGTGACGAGTGCCTCAGTATCCAGTTCTCTCTTGAAGGTTCTATCCTGCAGTATGGCCTTAGCTTCTGGAGCAAACAACAATGCGCCATTGTTCACTGCATAGTACGCACGAATCAGGCCGTATCTATCGTTGGCAAGGATCACTTTTCTCTGCCTGAGATCGCAGATGAGGAGCACGAAAGCGCCATTCAGTCTCTCAACGAAAGAGATTCCCAGTTCTTCATAGAGGTGCAGACAGAATTCTGGATCGTTATGGAAGGCAAAGTGGTGCCTGCCCTCCAACCGTCTCTTCTCTTCATCGTAGCCGTGGATCTTGCCCTCCATGAACAAGCATAGGGTTCTGTCTTCATTGAAGATCGGCTGAGGTTGTGGGTTGAAGGTTCCCAGATGCACCCTGGCAATACTGAAAGGGGGGTCAATGTACTTGTCTATCTGATACCATTGTTCATGTCTTATTGAACCAATCATCCGATCCAGAAGTTGCTTATCACGGACATCTCCTGATACAAGTCCCACCAGTCCTGGCATCAAGTCACCTCCGAGATACTAATGAATGCGCCGGTGATCTGAACATAGCCTTGTCGTCGCTTCGAGCGAGCAGCTTGATTGACCAATCATGCGAGTTCAGTCAGTCCATTAACGGCGGCGAGTGGACCTGAACCACTGCTTAGAGCTCTGTGGGCTCTCGCCTTGACCTCTTGGATGCGCCGCCACAGTAGTCTCGAGGGGAGATTCTACGCTCCGGCTTCCACAGATTCAACCTTGGAGAATGCAGTCCTGGGACAGCCTGAAGTCCTACAGGGCAACGATGGGGATAACCACCGTAGATAAGGGAATCCTCTCTCGAAAATAATGAAGTGGCGACCCTGAGGGGCTTCAGTCCCCAATGTGCAATACACAGCCTATTACACCGAAGTGCTGTGTCCAGAGATTCGAACCATCGCCCTATCACGATCTAGCAACTCCCCAGTCCCAATGCATAAGCTGCCAAGAGCATATTCTGAGTGGCGGCTGCGCCATCCTCCACAGGATGATTCGAGCGACTCGGATCGACCATAACGGCGATGACTACGGGTGCTTGAGCCATGAACTTGCCATAACTCGAGACCCGAGCCAAGTCTTTCCGAACCTTCTCATCCTTCACCACGATGAAC
>JBGOWL010000189.1:0-4077 GCA_041478585.1 Dehalococcoidia bacterium
CCCGCTGGCGAAATAGCCATTGGAGCAGATTCCGATGGCATTCCGTCCCGCGGCGTACAGACCCTCGATCGACGATCCGTCCTTGCGCATTACCTGACCGGTCTGTTCATTCACGACCAGGCCACCGAGCGTCATGGCCGCGGTAGGGATGCCCATCTTAGCCTGAATTGAGTTGTCCAGAGCATAGAAGGGTGGCGTATCCTGGGGAACAAAGCGTTTCTGGTTCTTGCCCATGGGATCCGGCTCGCCCTTTTGGGCAATGGCGTTGTACCTGGACATGGTGTCCTCCAGCGCCTCGGGAGGCACACCGATCTTGGCCGCCAGCTTTCTGAACGTTGGGGCCTTCTTCCGGAGCAGGCGCAGGGTCGGGATCATGGTCAGCTTCTGGAAGGCAGCACACTGGTCTCCAAAATGACTCACTGCTTCCTTGTAGGTCTTGCTGTAAAAAATCAGGTAGGCATGGCCCCCTGCGGCAACGACACAATCCCCCTTCTTCGCGCCATACAGATCCTCGCTGCAGATGCTCTGGCCCTTCTTATTAACCTGCCCGCCCTGCATCAGCGCCTCGGGAGGCACGTAGAACCGCCAGGCAGTCATCCGATCCATGTGCGCTGCGGCCCCGCCAGCGCTCTCTCCCAGTCGGATCCCCGAGCCGTCATCGCCGTAGGTACCCAGAGGCATACATTTCAGGAAGATAGGATTGTGCTTCTTGACCATCTCCTTGTTGAATATGAAACCGCCAGCGGCCAGAATGACGCCCTTGCGCGCCCGCGCGCGGTAGGGTCGGGAACGCAACTTCATCATGAAGCCACACATGGCATTGAGCGCCTTTCCCGCAGGAGGGGCATAGGTGTTGGCTTTGGCATTGATCTTGGTAAGGAATCCATGCAGGCGCCCCGTAATAGAACCTGGCGGGATGGAGCGGCCTTCCACTCCTATCACTCTGCCATCCTCCGCCATGACCAGGCTCTGCACCCGGGTCTGGCAGCGCACTTTGATCTCGCTGCGCTTCTTCACGGCGTCCTCCAGCGCATGGAACAGGGTGAGGCCCGAGATCCCCGGTCCCTTGGCGCGGTGACCGCGGGGCGCGGGCTTGGCATGGGCCTTATAGGGATTGGCATTCTCGTTGCCGGAGAAGTAGATGTAGTACTTGTCGGTGGGATAAGAGGTCTTGAACGGGCATAACGAGGCCTCGAAGGGAACCCCCGCCTCCTCCAGCCAGCGAATCATACCCGGGGACTCCTCGCAGAAACGGTGGAGTGTCTCATCCGAGACGACGTCGCCCATCTCCTGCTTGAGATAGCGGAACATCTCCTCCGGTGTGTCGTCATATCCCACCGCCTTCTGGTATGGCGTGCCACCGCCGGCATAGATGATAGCGCCGCTGGCAGACGTGGCCCCACCTCCGTGGCAACGATCCAGCGCCAGCACCGAGGCCCCCTGTTGAGATGCCTCCAGCGCCGCGCATGCGCCCGCCCCACCGAACCCGACTACAATGACATCCGCTTCAGCGTCCCAGCGACTGTTTTCCCCTTTCGAAGCCATGTTTTCCTCCTTCTTTGTGAACGGAAGCCCATTCAGCACATAGAAAGGCTGAGCAACGCCTGGCTCCTTTCAGCCTGGCTGGCCGAGAGTGTACACCACTGCGCTGGGGGAGGTCAACCCAAGAATGTGGCTTCACCACAGAGCACCGCCAGGATGAGGGCTGCAACAAGCAACTGTCTCAATCAAAAGCCTGGCATTCACCGAATTAGTCAAGAAAGGGGCATTGGGTATATAATCCATTCAATCCATCATGACAAAATACATCTTCTTTATCCACAGTCCGGAACAACTCGGGCTTCCTGCATTCAAGTCACAGGTATTCGATGCACTCCTGCCTCGATTGCTCCAATTCAATCCGGAGAAGCTCAAAATCAACCTCACTGAACCGACCCCGCCCAGGATCACTGTTCTCCCCCTGAAGCGAACCAACCTGGCCATGCTATCTGTCTGGGACAGCCGGGCTGACCGAGCCAAACAGTGGCAATCGGAGATAGCCAATCCGGGCTGGCGAGTGACCGGCTACCGGGTCACGGAATCCACGCCGGTGGCCTACAGCAAGGACTGGAGGGATGGTGATGTATCGCCGGGGATAGTGATGTTGACGCTGATGAAGAAGAACTCCCGGTTGAGCCAGGAGCAATTCATGCAGGAATGGTTTGGCCATCATACCCCTATGGCTCTGCGGATTCACCCATTGTGGAACTACATCCGCAATGTCGTAGAATCGGTGGTTGTTGAAGGCTCAACGGCTTTCGATGGTATTGTAGAGGAGCATGTTCGGAAGCGTAGGGATATCACTAACCCGTTGCGCTTCTTTGGCGGGCCATTGCAGATGATCCCCAACATGATCAGGGTGGGCCTGCATGCCAACAAGTTCCTGGAGATCTCGGCAACTGAGAACTACCTTCTTACGGAGTATCACATCCGCAGTTGAGGGCAGACTGAATACTGTTCTCTTCGAACAACCTGGGATCGCCTTTCAGAAACCCAAGATAGCCGCACTGTACGCAATCCTCGTACCACTCACCCAGGTAGCTGCCCAACCCAAGTATGCCTCCACATTTATGGCATCTCCTCGAACTAAAACCCATAATTGCACCTCACAACTACTATTGACGCTCCCGTCTTTCCTATACCAGGTAGTATCACCCTCAATTCACCCTGTAGAATAATCCTGCCGTCTCCGACCGTCTGTGACCTCTGTCACACTCTGGCTGAGCCGACACTCAACAGGACAAACAGGCCCTGCTATAGCTCAAGGACATCGCCCGGGGCAGACATTGATATGAACACACTTCACAGAGCTTGCTATTCCGTCCGTCTTGCGCCATAATAGAGGTAACAACTGAATAAATAGAACTACAGAGTCCACGGGTTTTGGCTCAACGGTTACATGTAATCAGTAGAGGTAAAGGGCCGATTTGAGCATTCAAGCGGACTCTTTTTTGTTGCCCCAGGCCACCTTTGCTGACAGCCCGACGTCCTGCAGGGCACCATTGTGGACATTGGGCCCGGACGGAGATGACGGGGGCGCCATGGGAAGGGACGGGCCAAGATGGTCCTGGGGGCACGGTGGCCGAATCTCGGAGCGATGCCAGGACATCAGCCGCAGACGGCGATGAACGCAGGGGGAGACCTTGAGAGAAGGCTCCAAACTCCTACTATCGGCAGGAGGCCAAAAAAGCTAGCGGGATTTGGCTGCCACAAACAGCATTATCCCAGCATACCGCTAGTTCCTGTGCACCAGTTTGACAGAGAGACACTTCACCAGTACAACGCCAGCTATCAAGGCCCCGCCGATGCCGGCAACGATCCAGATCCAGAGAGCAATTCCTTGCTCGTGAACACTGGCGGGGGCGACCATCACTGCCCACGTGCTGAGGTGAGTTGTGGAGGCAGTCAATGTCATTTCTGCAGTGTCCACCCTGGTGTCAAGGATCTTCCACTCGCCAGCAGCCTCGTCCCAGTAGGCCAGAACCAGGTTCTCAGGGTCCCCGCCTGCCGCGACTACGTCGGCCTCCGAGTACTTGACCGTGATGGTCGTGGGTTGAGACAGTGTCACAATCTCATTGCCGTCTTCGTCCAGCGCCATTATGACGAAGCAGGTGTTGCCTATCTTGAACCCCTGAGGCACGTCGGGAAGCTGACAACCCTCCATGCTCTGGATGGTGACTACTGCTGTGCTGGTGACTGCGCCACTGGGAAAGTCTGTGGAGATTTGTCCATCCGCTGTCTCCATTCTGCCTCCCTCGGGAGGGAGGATGGTGAGACAGTTTGCCTTGACCTCGGTGTCGGTGTTTCCCACAGCGTCCGTGATGGTGAGGCTGACTGTGTACGTGCCAGAGGCGGCATAACGGTGCCAGGGTTCCCGCTCCGTGGCGTCGATGGTCCCGTCATTGTCGAAGTCCCAGGCATAGGTCAGTGGTAATACCCCTCCGGAAGACAGGTTGCTGAAGAAGATCAACATCACTCCCCCTGAAGCCCTGACGGAAGTGACCGCAAATTCAGCCTGTGGCGGGGGAGGAGTAGTGA
>JBGOWL010000209.1:0-3783 GCA_041478585.1 Dehalococcoidia bacterium
AAACGTAAATATCCTTCGTTCCCGGCAACAGGTGTTCGTCGCGAAGGAAACCGTAGCCTTCAGAGGTGATCTCTAACGTGCCAAAGGCAAAGATATTACCTTCCCTTTCTGCATTGTTCTGGAGCAGAGAAACGACCAGTTCATGCTTCTTGAGGTTGCTGTAACCAGAGAGGCCCAATTCTTTGGCCATCTCCATCAGGTCTTCTCTCTTCTTGGTCTCTAGTTCGGCGAAATTCATGTATCCTCCCCTTATCCTTTGCCTGTAGCTTGTTTTGAATCTTCCAGGAAGCGGGCAATACCCGCAGTAGTTAAAGGATGGTTGATCATCTGTGTTAGAACGCTGTAAGGAATCGTGACGATGTGTGCTCCTGCTTTAGCTGCGGTGACACAGTGCATCGGGTGGCGAATGCTGGCAGCAATCACCTGTGTGGGTAGTCTGTAGTGATCAAAGCACTGCACAATCTGGGCTACCAATTCCATTCCATCCTGACCTACATCGTCCAGTCTGCCCACAAAAGAACTCACGTAGGTAGCCCCTGCCAGCGCTCCCAGTAGTGCCTGATTGAGAGAGAAGCAGAGAGTCATGTTTACCTTGATTTTCTCTTTTGATAAGACGGATATTGCCTCCAGTCCTGCGGCGCAGACAGGTATTTTAATGTTCACATACGGCGACCAGGTGGCTATGGCTCTTGCCTCCTCAATCATAGATTCGGCCTCCTGGCTGAGTACCTCCACTGACACAGGGCCTTTAACTAGAGAGCATATCTCCTGGACGGCTGACTTGTAGTCGGCCCACCCGGCCTTTGAGACCAGGCTAGGATTAGTGGTGATTCCACTTATGACGCCCAGTTTCACTGCTTCACGGATCTGCTTGATATCGGCTGTGTCCAGGAAAAGCTGCATTGACCTACCTCTGTTAATCTGAATGTATGGGAAGGGGATGCTGAGATCCCTCGAGCATGGTCTGGCTCACCGCTCTTATGAAATCATGGAAGAGAGGATGAGGCCGATTAGGCCGTGACTTGAATTCGGGATGAAACTGTGTGGCCAACATCCAGGGATGGTCCCTGAGTTCAACTATCTCGACTAGTGTGCCGTCAGCGGAAAGACCGCTGGCAACCAGACCAGCCTGATTAAGAGTATAGCGGAATTCGTTGTTAAACTCAAATCGATGGCGATGCCGCTCATAGACAACATGCTGACCGTAAGCATTAGCGGCACGGCTGCCGTCAACAAGGTGGCAGGGATAGGTACCCAGCCTCATGGTTCCTCCTTTGTCGCCCAGTTCCCGCTGTTCAGGCAGGAGGTCGATGACAGGATAGGGAGTCTCAGGATGAAACTCAGTAGAATTGGGCTCATTCGAGTTGAAGACATGGCGGGCAAACTCCACTACCATGACCTGCATCCCCAGGCACAAACCCAGATATGGTATCTTATGTTCACGAGCATACTTTGCTGCCCCGATCATGCCTTCTATGCCTCTATTACCAAATCCGCCGGGCACCAGGATTCCCTGAACAGAGCCGAGAAGTCTATCCAGATTATCCTTGTCTGTCTCAATATCCTCTGATTGAACCCAGTGGATATCCACCTCTCGGTCGAGATCGGTGGCAGCATGCCGAAGTGCTTCACGCACTGAAATGTAGGCGTCACGAAGCTCCACGTACTTACCTACCAGGGCAATTCGCAGCGGCTGCTTAGGGGCTTTCAGTCTCTCCACCAGTACCCGCCAATCGGTCAAGTCTTCCCTGCCAGGGGGCAACCCCAGCATTTCCATGATTAGACTGCCTAGGCCGGCTTCTTCGAGTATGAGGGGGATCTCGTAGATTGTGGATACAGTCATCAGGGGGACCACCGCCCTCTTTTCCACACTACAAAAGAGAGCCAGCTTATCCTTGATTCCCTCGGAGACGGGATAATCGCTGCGGCAGACTATTATGTCGGGCTGGATGCCGATGCGGCGCAGCTCATTAACGCTGTGCTGAGTGGGCTTGGTCTTCAGCTCTCCAGTCGATGAAATATAGGGCAGCAGCGTCACATGAATGTAGAGCACATTATCCCGTCCCACGTCGTTGCGCATCTGGCGGATAGCTTCAAGGAAAGGAAGTCCTTCGATGTCACCTACCGTTCCACCGACCTCAACGATCACGATTGATGCCCCATTCTTCTCTCCCACCTCGTGGATCCGCCTCTTTGTCTCATTGGTAACGTGGGGTACTACTTGTATCGTGCCACCAAGGAAATCACCCCTTCTCTCCTTGGCAATGACTGCGCTGTAGATCTGGCCTGTGGTTACGCTTGATGCTGCCGTGAGCTCAATGTCGGTGAAACGCTCATAATGGCCCAAGTCGAGGTCTGTTTCAGCCCCATCCTGGGTAACGAAGACTTCTCCATGCTGGTAGGGGGACATAGTCCCTGGATCGACATTAAGATAGGGGTCTAGTTTTTGGATAGTGACGGCGATATTTCGACTCTTGAGTATTCTGCCGACAGAAGCGGCAGTGATCCCCTTCCCTACGGAACTGACCACACCACCAGTAATAAAGATATACTTCGCGGTAGACTCCTAAAGGTGAAAATTATAAGTGAACTGTGGGGGAAAACTGAGCCCACGAACAGTATATCACCTTTAGTCTACCTGTCAATAACAGGAAGTGTTTCATAATCCGTGGATTCTATCATGCTGTGTGTCATTCCCACCCTTCACATGTGAAGGGTGGGAATCCAGAACCAATTGAAGAGGGCAAGATTTCCTGGATTCCTGCTTCCGCAGGAATGACGTATGGAGTAGTCCACGTGGAGCAATCCACGGATTAAGAGTGTTTTGGGGCTATGATGCGGCCTTGATGGTGGTGATCTTACCGTCCGTCATTTCAAGTAGTACGTCAGCCTCGGCCGCTATGTCACCGCTGTGCGTCGCCACTATCACGGTCTTCCCACTCCGGGTAAGGCTATTCAGAAGATCAACAATCTTTCTGCCCGTTCGGGAATCCAGGTTGCCGGTGGGCTCGTCAGCCAGAATGATGGCCGGGTCGTTGGCCAGAGCCCGGGCAATGGCCACCCGCTGCTGTTCACCGCCGGAAAGCCTGGTGGGACGCCGGGCCTGTCGACCGGAGTCGATTCCGACCCTCTGCAGCAGCTTTTGTGCTTTGACCTCCTGCTCGCTTCGCTTCACGCCGAGGAGGTCCATGGGCAACATGACGTTCTCCATGGCTGTCAGGCTAGGAATGAGGTAGTAGGACTGAAAAACGAAGCCGACCTTGGTGAGTCGGTACCTGGCTTCACCCCGGCCATGGATTTCTGAGACGTTGATGCCATCCACGACGATCTTCCCGGCTGTTGGCCTGTCCAAGGCTCCAATGAGGTTCAACAAGGTGGACTTGCCACTGCCGCTGCTTCCTTTGATGGCCATCATCTTCCCCCTGGGCAGTTTGAAGCTGACATCATCAACCGCTGGCACTACTACAGGGCCCGACTTGAAATGTTTGACCAGTCCATCTACCCACACGATTGCATCGTTGCCATTATTCATTGCGTAACACCTCCGCAGGTCTGACTCTTGCTATATACCAGGCCGGAAGCACGCTGGCCACAATAGCCAGGGCTACGGCTATGCCCAGGGCGTAGAGGAAAACCTCCGGCGATACTGCCACATTGACCCCACCAACCGTGGTGATGGCAACTCCACCGAAGGGGCCTCCTCTGTCAGGCCCTGCCGGGCTGGCGGGGTTGCTGATGAGCATATCCCCAACTTTCTGAGCCAGAGGGAAGGTACTCAGGGCC
>JBGOWL010000223.1:0-3588 GCA_041478585.1 Dehalococcoidia bacterium
CCGGGATATCTTTCCAGCACCTTAGGAAGCGTCCCGGAGTGATCCTGTTCGGCATGATTGGCGATCACATAATCGATACTCTCCTTGCCGAGCAGGTCCAGGTGATGCATCAGCACCCACTGCATGGTGGGGTCCACCGTGTCAATAAGAGCCGTCTTCTCACTGCCTTTGATGAAGTATGAGTTATAGCTCGTACCGTCGGGGAGCGGTATGAGTGCATCGAATAGCCGTCTGTCCCAGTCTACCGCCCCCACCGCATAGATTCCGTGCCGTATTTCTCTTGGCTTCATGTTATCCTCCTACACCGATTACCTACTATCTATGTCAAACCCTCCATGAGTCTGAAGAGACAGTGGCCAATGCTTCCAATTCTGGCGATGCCTGGTCGCCTTGTCAAGAGCAGGCGAAGATCCCAAATCCGTGGATTCTCAAAGTGGGTGTCAGGTCCCAGACCTGACCACGTCATTCCTGTGTAGGCAGGAGTCCAGGAAGCGGCCCAAAACCCTATTGACAACCACTACATGTTGTGCCATAATCTGGCCCTACCGCAATCTATAGGATCAATCCACCGATGAAGTGTCCCTACTGTGACTATCAGGATTCAAAGGTTATTGACTCTCGCGGCATGAGCGAAGGGGTGCGCCGTCGCCGCCAGTGCTTGCATTGTCATTCGCGGTTCACTACCTACGAGCGTGTTCAGTCAGGCACCTTCCTGGTGATCAAGAAGGATGGTCGGCGGGAGGAATTCAGCCGCGACAAGCTGGTCACAGGCATTCGCAAGGCCTGCACCAAACGCCCCATATCCAACGACGATATCGAGCAACTGGTTGACAGGGTTGAGGGGGAGCTTCATCATCTGGGCAAGATCGAGGTGCCCAGTCCCGCCATCGGTGAACTGGTGATGAAGCACCTCAAGGAGCTGGATCGTATCGCCTACATGCGCTTCGCCAGCGTCTATCGGGAGTTTACCGATGTAGATAGCTTCCGTCTGGAAATCGATGCCCTCGCCAAAGGTCAGGAGAAGACTGTCTCTGCCCAGTTGCCTTTGATCCCCCAGGAAGGGTTCATTGCATCAGCCAAGTCAGCCAGAAGGGCGCGCAAAAGGGGACTGGGTACAAGGAGGTAAGGCTCGTGTCCGATAGCGACGTGAAGAAGAAAGAAACAGATCGGCTTGCCCGCGATCAGATAGCCCGCGCTATCTTTGCCGCTGTCGAATCTGCTGGTATTTCCGACCGCAATGTGGCTGAACAGATCACCGGTCAGGTGATTGAACGGCTGGAGCGGGGCAGGATGGGAACCAGACTGCCGCTTCCAGGCATGGAGGATCTCGTCGTCAAGGGGAAGCAAAAGGGCAAACGCATCTCGCCACCGATTGAAATCAAGGGCATGGTGAAGGAGGCCCTGAAGGAAATGGGACATCCAGAGATCGCTGAAGCCTACTCTGAACTGAAAGACGTTTGTGTGAAACCCGCTCCGGCAGCAACTCCCGGAGGGATCGGCCTGGAGTTGACCCCCAATGCCATGAGAGTACTGGAGAAACGGTATCTCAAGAAAGACCTTGATGGTCAGGTGGTAGAGACCCCTGAGGTGATGTTCCGCCGTGTCGCCCGCTTCATTGCCTCTGCGGAGATAGCCTTCGACTCTCAGGCCGATGTGCGAGCGCTGGAGCAGCAGTTTCTCGACATGATGACCAACCTGGAGTTCCTGCCCAACTCACCTACTCTGATGAACGCCGGCAGGGAACTGGGACAGCTCTCTGCCTGTTTCGTTCTGCCTGTGGACGATGCCATGGAGTCCATCTTCGAGGCTGTGAAGCAGACGGCGCTGATTCACAAGAGCGGTGGAGGCACTGGCTTTTCCTTCTCCAGGCTCAGACCTGAGAGCGACCGGGTGGGCTCCACCGGTGGCATTGCCAGTGGCCCCGTCTCCTTCCTGCGCGTCTTCGATATCGCCACCGATGTCATCAAGCAGGGCGGCATGCGCCGCGGAGCCAACATGGCCATCCTCAGTATCAACCATCCTGATATTCTCAAGTTCATAACTGCCAAGGAGAAGGGCAACACCTTCAGCAACTTCAACCTCTCCGTGGCCATCACTGAAGACTTCATGCATGCTGTGGACGAGGAGCGCGACTATGACCTTATCAACCCCCACACCAAGCTGGCTCAGGGAAAGCTCAATGCCAGGGAGATCTTTGACCAGATAGTGGATATGGCCTGGAGGACAGGTGATCCGGGCATCGTCTTCATCGACCGCATCAACCGCGATAACCCCACTCCGAAGCTGGGTATGATCGAGAGTACCAATCCCTGTGGTGAGCAACCCCTGCTCCCCTACGAGTCCTGCAACCTGGGCTCCATCGTTCTCTCCAGGATGCTCCGCGAGAAAGACGGCAGGATGGAGGTTGACTACGACAAGCTCTCTAGGACGATCAGGCTTGCGGTCAGGTTCCTGGACAACACCATTGAAGTGAACAAATTCCCCACCCCGCAGATAGAGAAGATGACCAGGACCACCAGAAAGGTCGGCCTGGGGGTGATGGGCTTTGCCGATGCCCTGATCTGTCTGGGCATACCCTATGACTCCGAGAAGGCGCTGGAGGTTGCCGGAGGCCTGATGAGCTTCATCACCAGGGAAGCCACCGCTGCCTCGGCGGAGTTGGCCAGGGAGAGAGGTGCCTTCCCTGCCTTCGAAGGCAGTATCTATGACGTAAACGGCGGCCCCAAGCTCAGAAATGCCGCCCGCACCACCATCGCCCCCACGGGCACCCTGAGCATCATCGCCGGCTGTTCCAGCGGCATCGAACCCCTCTTCGCTCTCTCCTATATCCGGACTATCCTTGAGGGAGAGCGCCTGCTGGAGGTCAACCCCTACTTTGAGGAGGCTGCCCGGAAGGAAGGATTCTACGACGAGAATCTGATGAAGGAACTGGCCGCCCGGGGAAGCGCTCGCGGTATGGACAGGGTACCCCAATGGGTGCAGCAACTCTTCGTTACTGCCCACGACATCACACCGGAGTGGCATGTGAAGACCCAGGCCGCCTTCCAGAAATATACCGACAACGCCGTCTCCAAGACGGTCAACTTCCCGCATGATGCCACGCGGGAGGATGTGGCCAGGGTTTTCCGTCTGGCCTATGAGCAAGGGTGCAAGGGGATCACCATCTATCGTGATCGGAGCAAGGAAAGCCAGGTGCTGAGCGTCAGCCGGGAGGACACTGCTGTCCAGGAGAAGGAACAGAAAGAGCCTGCACCTCCGGTCCGCACCCCGCGTAAGCGACCCCGCAATACGGTCGGACGCACTGAAATGGTCTCCACTGGTTGCGGACATCTTTACATAACCGTGAATAGGGATGATAATGGGATCTGCGAAGTTTTTTCTGCCCTTGGCAAGGCCGGAGGTTGCGCCTCAGCGCAACTCGAAGCCATCTCACGACTCATCTCTCTGTCACTGCGCTCAGGAGTCGAGGTAGACGCCATTGTCAAGCATCTGCGCGGCCTTCGCTGTCCTTCGATTGCCTGGGAGGGCGGACATGCCGTCCTCTCATGTCCGGACGCCATCGCCAGCGTCCTGGAGAAGGAAATCGAG
>JBGOWL010000154.1:0-4724 GCA_041478585.1 Dehalococcoidia bacterium
AAAAGATGTCGGCACTGCGGCTGCCCTACCTTGGAGCGACCTCATGGAGATTGATATCATCCCCGTTGCTGAGACAGAGAAAACGCTGAGGGCCTTGCGACGCAGGCAACGCAAGTAGAGCTGCCTTTGAGTTGGGGCGGCTCCTATGACGTGCACCCGTCATACAAAAGCAGCCCATCAGATAGAGGACGACCGGTTTGAACCGGCGAAGCCTTGCACACCAGCACCTTGTAGGACTTCAGGCTATCGTGGATCATCACCCCCTCGTCCACCTTCACATCTCACACCTCCGCCGTCGTCCTCGCCGTTGGGGCGAAGCTTCCCGCACAGGGGTGCCTTGCAGAGCTTCAGGCTGCTACCCTCAGGAGACAGCAAACCAGCAGAACTGGAACGTCTGACAAGGGAATCGAACCCGCTTGAACGACTAACTAGACAAAGGGGGCCGACCAAAACCTAGAACATATACATCGATAACATAATGGGGGGCGCTGAATCACTGCCTGTATGTGGTCACTTTGGTAGTGGGGAGTCAATAGTGAAACCGACCTTTTCAGGTCGGTTTCCTTTTTTTGAGGGGCGTGGTGTACCATTAGATTCGCGGCTCCCTGGGGGCAGATGTCCTGGGATCGCCTGTCTTTGATGGCTGGCACTAGCTCCGCTGTGGCCAGTTTATATAGTTACGTTCCTATGAGGATATAAGAAGGTACACGGGACTTCAGTTCTCAGATTGAGAATAGCCTTGGTGGAGACGGTGGTATTAGCATGCGTAGTGATTGTCTGCTGTGCTCTAAGCATATGATCAGCCTGGCCAGAGAAACGGTTTCTGCCTTCATAATTCTCTTCTTGATTTTCCAGATTATGACTGGTGTTCTGCATCCGGCGTCGATCAAGGCATCTTCCACGGACGATATCGGTACCATTGATCAAAGAATACTAATACTAGTACATGGGGCAGCAAGTGCGCCCAGCGAACTACCTTCCGTAAAGGAGCCACTTGAGGGATGGGGATATCCCGTAGAGGTCTTTGACCATACCGAATACTACGATCTCCTGAATACCGGTGACCGCTGGTACTTGAAGGATCAGGGCGGCGGCCATGGGGATTTGGACTTGGTTGTAGATGGGAACATGCAGTATGCCGTGATTGTTTTCGACCCAGGCGATGGACTGGCCTACACGGATGTAGAGACATCTTCAAGAGCGGTGAAACAGATGTTTCAGGAGTATCCCTTCTTGGGGATAGCTCGCATGGAAAGTGGCTGCACATCGGACGGTACCTTGAACAATCTGTTCCAGATAAGTACCTCTGGCAAGGCCGCCAAGAGTCTTACAATCAGAAACCCGATGGGGAGTTGGGCGCTGGAGCCCCTGGTAGGGTATCAGACAAGCGGAACAAGTTGGGGATTCTTGAACATCTCTGGGAGAACAAGCGACGTGGCGGTACTGGAGAGTTACGACGATGGCACTCCGGCAATCACTTTGACCAGCTACTCCAGCGGTGCGCATGCGATCTATTTCTCCTTCAAGGATTGGGGCTACGCAGTCCACGTGTCGATGTTGGTGAGGTTGATCCAGGAGTACTCCGGCATCCCCTACCTCAGGCCCTACTACTCGTTTGAGGTAGATGACTGTGGAGTGACAGAAACCGCCAACGACGACTACATAAGCCTGATCAACTGGACACAGGCGAATCTTGGCGGGTATCCCACCCTGGCCTTCATGGAATATCTCTTGGATCCGGATCCCCCGGCAAACATAATGATTTGGGGCCTGAATCCCTCCCACTACGCCAACAATACTGATTTCAACCCCAACAATGTGGGCCTAATGGCCGAATTGAGGTCATACAACGACTATGTGGTTGCATCACATGGTTATCAACACGACGTGGATTGGTGGAAGTGGTCTGCCACAGATATCCCTGTCGATCCCTATGCCGATCAGGACAATGACGGAATAGCGAATTGGCTGGATTCCGATCTCGAAGGCATTGGCGTAAACAACAACGATAATCCAAACCTGACTTTGTACAGCGCAGGAGCCTTCATTGAACCTGATCTGGAGATGCAGCAACGCTGGTTCCAGAGGATGAGGGAGGTCCTTGATCTCTACGGATACTCTGATACTCACGTGTTCATAGCCCCGAAGTTTGAGTACTTGGACGGATACACCAACAGTCTGGCCAGCCAATATGGGTTTGGCGTGATATCAGCCAAACCGTCGACGACAGGCTTTGAAATGACACTCGGCTGGCTTGACGGCGCTTACGCTCCGGGCCGAGTCGCGCCAAGTGCAGTTGGTACCAGCACTGATATTGCTTTGAATCCTGCAGAACAGTACCTGTTTTCGATTCAGTTCATGGGCTATCTGGGTGGATATCCCTTGTGTCTTATTACCAACCATATGTGGCAGGTCGCTGAAGGAAGTACTCCCGGATATGAATTAAGGGATTCGTACCTCTCCGGCTATGATGTGATGAAGGAGGCCGGGTTCACCCTTGTCTCAACCCAGACTGCCGCGAACAAGAACATAGGATGGCTGTGGACAGACATGAGGTCTGTCCAGAACAGTTCAGATAACATAAGCCTCACGATGGACTCTTCTGCCTTCTTGGATGGGAAGCCGTGGCACGAGTTGGACATAGTGTTGCCGTTCCCAATCAAAGAGGTCAAGGCTGGCAGCAACTACTGCATCTATGTGGATGGCAACAACTTGTTCTACGGGAAGCAAAGCAACTCGTCGGAGACCCTGCAGATTCTTGGTGGAGCCTATAACTCATCTCTGCCTCGCATCTCGTCGGTGTCAACTCCGGCCACCGATGTACTGGAAGCGATCTATGATCCCAGCAGCGGCAAGATCTCCCTAATGCTCGATGGGACGCTTGCCACCCGCCTGAATATCAATAACTTCAACAAACCCTTCATTCAGGGTACGACGTCCATAGGTTCAGATGGCAATTCAGCATTGACCATTGGCCTCGCGGGTGTGGCATCCACTGAATCGGTGAACATGAGTGTTGTCCCTTCATCAGATGCCGTTGATGTCGATATTCAGACCTGGAGTACGTCAGGTGCTTTCTACAGGCAATGGACGGAATCGGGCGGTGTTCCTGGCCTGACCACCATGCACACTGTGGGAGGCCTGACTCCCGGCGAGTACTACGCAATCTGGTATACGAAATCCGGAGAAGGCAAGACATACCTGCAGACCGTACAAGCCAACAGCTCCGGCCAAATCAGTTTCAGCTATGACAAAGGGTACTCCACCGTTACGTTTGAAATCCGGGCAGCGCCGCGCCAGCCCAGCAATATCTTGCCAGCCAGCGGTGCCACTGGCGTGAGCCTGACGGCAATCCTGCAGTCATCAGCCTTCTCCAACCCGAATGCTGGAGACACCCATGCAGCCTCGCAGTGGCAGATGAGAACAAGTGCGGGGGAGTACACCAGCCCGGTTTTTGACAGCGGCAGTGATCCTTCAAACCTAGTCAGCATCGTCTCTCCCTTGCTGGACTACTCCACCACCTACTATTGGCGTGTGAGGCACCAGGACAATCACGGGACTTGGTCAAGCTGGTCATCGGAAACATCGTTTGCCACTCTCGCATCCCCAAGCGGCCCACCCAGCCAGCCGAGCAACATCTCCCCAGCCAATGGTGCCATCGATGTGGGCCTGACGCCAACCCTGCAATCCTCGGACTTCTCTGACCCAGATGCCGGAGACACCCATGCAGCCTCGCGGTGGCAGATGACTGCGACGTCAGGTGACTACTCCAGTCCGGTCTTTGACAGCGGCACTGATGCCTCAAACCTCACCAGCATCGTCTCTCCTCTGCTGGACTACGCCACCACCTACTACTGGCATGTTAGATACCGGGACAACCACGGGACCTGGTCAGACTGGTCGTTGGAGACAGTGTTTACCACTGTCCCTGATCCGAACCACTCACCCAGCCAGCCGAGCAACCTGTCGCCGGTCGATGGTGCCACCGATCTCAGCCGGACGCTAACCCTGCATTCATCAACCTTCTCTGATCCGGATCTTGGAGACGCCCATGCAGCATCGCAGTGGCAAATAACCACGATGGCAGACGACTACTCCAGTTCAGTCTTTGACAGTGGCACCGATGATGCAAACCTCACTGGCATCCTCGTCCCATCGCTGAACTACTCCACCACCTACTATTGGCATGTGAGGTACCGGGACAACCACGGGGCATGGTCAACTTGGTCGACGCAGACATCGTTTACCACCGCGTCTGCCCCCAACCAGGCTCCGAGCCAGCCGGAGAACGTGTCACCAGCCGATGGTGACACTGATGTGAGCCTGACGCAACGGCTGCTGTCGTTGACCTTCTCCGATCCTGACGCCGGAGACAGCCATACAGCCTCACAGTGGCAGATAACCACGATCCCAGGAGACTACTCCACCCCAGTCTTTGACAGCGCCACTGATACTTCAAACCTCACCAGTATCATCGTTCCACCGCTGGACTGCGCCACCGCCTACTACTGGCATGTTAGATACCGGGACAATCACGGGGCCTGGTCAGGCTGGTCGACGCAGACATCGTTCACCACTGTGTCTGCGCCCAACCAGGCTCCCGGCCAGCCGAGCAACGTGTCACCGGTCGATGGTGCCATCGATGTCAGCCGGACGCCAAGCCTACAGTCATCAGCCTTCTCTGACCCGGATGCCGAAGACACCCCTGCGACCTCGCAGTGGCA
>JBGOWL010000222.1:0-3613 GCA_041478585.1 Dehalococcoidia bacterium
CTTGGAGCAGGTGACAGCGTATCCATCCTGGCAGACAACAACCCTGAGTGGTTCTGGTCAGAGTTGGCGGTGCAAACAGCCCGGAGCATCGTGATAGGGCTGAATCCAGCTGGCTCCATAGAGGAGACAAAGGGTCTCATGATACTCTCGCGCGCCAAGTTTGCCATGGTTCAAGATCAAGAGCAAGTTGACAAGCTCCTGGCGATTAAGAAGGAACTTCCCTCTCTCCAGAGGATAATCTACTGGAATGGGAAGGGACTGCGGCACTACGACAACCCCATTCTGATCAGTTTGGACGAGCTGATCAGAATGGGCGAGGAGCACGAGAAGAACCAGCCTGGAGACTTCGAGCGAAGACTGGCTCACGGCAAAGGCGATGATATAGCTGTCATGCTCTTTACTCTGGGAGCCAACGACTCGCTCAAGCTAGTCCCTGCAACACACAAGTTTCTTCTGTCTGCCGCCGAGGCAGCCCTGACCTCCAATCCTGTGCACGACGGTGACGAATATGTCTCCATGATCAGCCCAGCATGGTTCTTCGAACAGACTCTGGGCTTCTGTACTTCTTTGCTGACAGGACAAAGGCTCAACTTCGCCGAGAAGACGGAAACGACTCCACAGGATATGAGAGAAATCTCTCCGGATGTACTGGCCTACCCGCCAAAGCTATGGAAGGTGATCGCCGAAACCATCCAGGAGAACATGGTTGACGGTACGTGGCTGAAGAAAAGGCTGTACAGTTTCAGTTTGTCTCTAGGGTACAAGAGAATCCGTCTCACTCAGCAGAACCGCCGCATGGGGCTGGTCGGAAGATCGCTCGGCAGTACTGCCAACCTCCTGGTTCTGCGGCCTCTGAGGGACAAGCACGGCTTCATCAGGGCAAGGGTTATCTATACGGCGGGGGGTACTCCGCCTGAAGAAATCGTTCGCTTCTTCTCTGCCATAGGAGTCAATGTGCAACAGATATTCGGCTCAACCAAGGGAGGTATAGTAACAGAGCCTCCTGCGGCCGACCTTAAGATCGAGTAGTGGATAGGAGTACATGAGGAACCAGCAGAACAGGAACAGGCTAATTGGGGACCTGGAGGCAGTAGTGCACCACATCATCCGACCCAGGGACAGGAAGGCACCCTGGATTGCCGCTGCCATCGTCATCGGCTGCGTGATACTCTTCTACATGCTGCCGGCGGGGGACAGAGACCAAGCACTCAGGGCAATCCTTGAAGGGATCCTGCTGGGGGGAGTCTACGCCCTGGTCGCCCTGGGAGTGGTAGTTGTCTACAAGTCGAGCAAGGTCTTCAACCTGGCCCATGGGGCAATCCTGATGTTGCTGGCATACTTCATGTGGTGGCTCCTGGCCCCGACAGGCCTGCCCCTTTGGACAGCCCTGATCATTGTTGCCATAGCCAGTCTTCTGATCGCCCTGGTCATCGATCGTTTCCTGATGAGACCTATGATCGGGCAAAGCGGGCTGACCACCTTCATACTCACCATGGTTCTTGGGTTCTCCGTCATCCAGGGCATCGCCGTCCTGCTGTTTAAGGGCCAACCCCAGGCTATGCCCCCTATCTTCCCTTCCGGCACACTGACCGTCGGCAGTCTCCCCATCCAATACGAGCGGCTATCTGCTTTCATCGTCGCCACGATGATGTTCCTCATCTTTGTCTCCTACTTCCGGTTCACCAGGGGCGGGCTGGCAATGAGGGCGGTGTCGGAAGACCCCATCGTCTGCCAGAGTCTGGGGATCGCCGTGAAGAGGATATCTGCCATATCTTGGGTGGTGGGCTGTCTCTCAGCCGCCGCAGGTGGCATCCTGCTCGGTTCCATGCTTCCCGTGGACCAAAGCATGGGTAACGTTGCCATCATCCATGCCTTGCCGGTGGTGCTCCTGGGTGGCATAGAATCGATACCCGGTGCTTTCATCGGAGCGCTGATCATTGGCGTCGCAGAGAGGTTGGCCGGCACGTACATCGATCCTCATGTCACTGGATTCAGTCAGCTCCTGCCCTTCATCCTCATCGTCGTCATCCTCATCATAAGACCACACGGGCTATTTGGCCTGCGAGAGATACGGAGGATCTGAAAGTGCTACCAGGTGGCGTCTTCAATACAAGATACGATTCAGACCTGGCCATACTACGAACAAGGACGCAATGGGTGCTGCTGGCAATAGGGCTCATCATCGTCTTCACTGCACCGCTGTTTGCAGACGACTACTGGCTGGGTCTGCTCATCGATCTGGGCATAGCCATTGTGGCAGTACTGGGTCTGCACATACTGTCAGGTCTATGCGGTTTGATATCCATAGCCCAAGCCGCCTTTGTTGGGGTGGGTGCCTACACGGTAGCCATCCTCACGACCCAGGCCGGGTTGAACAGTTGGCTCTGCCTGCCAATCTGTGCTCTCTCGGCAGGCCTAGTCGGGCTGATTTTCGGGCTGCCCTGCTTCAGGCTCAAGGGATTCTATCTGGTCATATCTACACTGGCAGCGCATTTTGTTATCATCTGGTGCTTCGAGCACTTCGAAAGCGTTACCGGGGGCTTTGGTGGCCTGCACCTGGATCCGCTCAGACTCGGCCCTATTGACCTGAGGTCTCGCAATGCCTTCTACTGCTTAACCATGGCGGTGGTGGTTCTGGCCACGTTCTTGGCCAAGAATATCCAGAGGACTGCCACCGGCAGAGCTTTCGTGGCCATCAGGGACAATGAACTGGCTGCCGAGGTTAGTGGTATCCCTGTCTTTCGCTACAAGATGCTGGCCTTCTTCATCGGGTGCCTCTTTGCCGGAGTAGCTGGGTGGCTATGGGCATACTATCAGCGGACTGTCGCGCCATCCCACTTCCAACTCATTGATTCCATCTGGTATATGGGCATGCTGATCGTCGGTGGCTGGGGGACCACTACCGGCGTTTTCTTCGGCGCCATCTCTCTGAAGTTCCTCGACGTGCTGCTGAAGGACTACATCAATCCTTTCCTGGTACGGAGCATGCCTCCTGACTGGGCCAGCCAGATCAGCATCTCCACAGGCTTGATACTGTTTGGCGGCATTATCATCGCCTTCATGATCTTTGAACCAAGGGGGCTGTACTACCGCTGGGAGAAACTCAAGGTATACTACAGGCTGCATCCCTACTCCCATATCCCCGTACCTGTCAAAGAAGATGAAGAAAAGGAGGGGGAAATGGATGATTCCCTTGGCTGAGGTACGATCCATCCGGTCGCCGATGAGGGACTTGACTTTCCGGTCGCGGTTGGTATAGAAATAGTGGTGAATCCTAGGGCACCCCATACCTGAACCTAAAGACGGCGATCAGAAGGGAGTGATATCCATATCAGAATACACAATACACCACAAAAATGCCAGTTGCGGTAATGCACAGAAGAAAGAGAAGGAGGATAGAATGAAAAGGATTACCAGAGTAGGTCTGCTCATTGCCTTGTGCCTCATGGTTGTGTCTGGTACTCTGCTTCTCAGCTGCAGCAAGGGAGAAGCAGCACTTAAAATGCCAACTGTAGAACTATCCGGGTATGCCAAGGGCTCTTCGGTCGATTTCAATGACGCTACCCTCAACCAGATCTCTGAGGGTGGGGGCGAGGCGGGATACAAGTTCGGC
>JBGOWL010000192.1:0-4055 GCA_041478585.1 Dehalococcoidia bacterium
ATGGGAGGTGTACGACAGCTTGCCGACGGGCATGAGCCTCGACTCTGTAGCCCGGTCTCAAGGCAGTGTCAACCTGAGCGGTAAGGCGGCTGACGAGAGCAGTATCCTCGACTACGCCTGGACTCTGAAGGAGAGCGGGCGCTTCTCGACGGTGGTGGTAAACAACATCACCCGTGGCGACGGAAGTATCTCGTTTTCCATTATGTTGAACTAAGGCAGGCCAAATGAGGGCAATCGAGTTTTGTGAGGGGTATGAAAAATGAAACAGGGGATCATGGATCTGGTACGGCTGGCGGACAAAAGGAAGGCCTCTGACCTTCACTTGGTGGTGGGCTTCCCGCCGTTCCTGCGCGTAATGGGCTCGATCGAACCGATGGTGGAGCTGGACATTGTCCAGCCCGAGGATGCCAGAACATGCCTGGTGGATCTGACCACGCCCGAGGAAAGGGAGGAGTTCTACCGGACGCTGGAGCTGGACTTTGGCTACAGCGTGCCGGGAATCGGCCGAATCCGCTGCAACGCTGCCCAGCAGAGAGGCAGCATCAGCCTGGCCATACGTCTGCTGCCTCCCAAGATACCGACTATCGATGATCTGGGGCTCCCTGAGATATGCAAGGAGCTGGCCTTGAAGCCCCGCGGTTTGGTGGTAGTGTCGGGGCCAACCGGCAGCGGGAAGAGCACAACGCTGGCAGCGATGCTGCATCACATCAATGCCAACAGGATGTCGCACATACTGACCATCGAAGACCCCATCGAATACGCACATGCGCCGATGAGGTCAGCCATTACGCAGCGTGAGATAGGCAGCGACAGCCTCAGTTTTGCCCAGGCGCTGAAGCATGCCCTGAGGCAGGACCCGGATATCATCCTGGTGGGCGAGATGCGTGATCTGGAAACGGCGGCTGCCGTGCTGACCATAGCCGAAACGGGGCATATGGTGTTCAGCACCGGCCATGCACCCAGCGCCTATCAGTGCATGGAAAGGATAATCGACATGTTTCCGCCGGAGCACCGTTATCTGGCGCAGACCAGGCTGGCGTCGCTGCTGGTGGGTGTGATGTGCCAGTGCCTGGTACCCCGTGCCGATGGATCGGGGAGGGTGGCGGCAGTGGAGATCATGCTGGGGACACCAGCGGTGACCAACCTCATCCGCGAGGGCAAGGTATTTCAGTTGCCCAACGTGATTCGAACCAGTGCCCTGGATGGCATGGAGACCCTGGACCAGTCGCTGGTCAATCTGTATCTCAAGGGCGTGGTCACGGGTGAGATACTGACCAGGTATTGCCATGACCGGGAGGAGGTTGAGAAGCTCATCGGGAGGATGCCGCGAGTCTCGGTGCCTGTGTCTGCTGGTGGCGGCAAGGGGGCAGGTGATCTTAAGGCGGGAGTGGTGAAATCCAAACAATGATAGATGGTAAAGGGGGAACCTGTCGTGTCTGAAAAGGGGAAAGCGATGCGTCTGGATAAACCCTTGTGGCGGGATGAAAAGGCAGCGAAGCTGCTGGAGGCCCTACTTTCGGGCGAAATCAGGGAGATGAAGCCGCGGATCTCGCCGGACAGGGAGATGGGATATTACTACCCGGAACTGAGCGGCGTTCTGGACATCCCGGATAGGGAAGGGATGGAGCTTCTGGATTCGCTGGCCAAGCTGGGGATACTGGAGAGGGGATTCGTGGACAAGTATATCCACTGTCCCGAATGCAAATCCCTGAACCTGGCGCCGGGATATTATTGTGTGAAGTGCGGCTCGGGGAAGCTGGTGCGGGGAAGGATACTGGTGCACTCGGTATGCGAGTATGCCGGTCCTGAAGAAGAGTTCAGTCAGTCCGGGAGGCTGACCTGCCCCAAATGCCACCAGGATGTCCGTGTCATCGGCCAGGACTACACCAGTATGGGGATCATGCGGAAGTGCCACGATTGCGGGGAGATCTTCAGCCATCCGTCCATAAAGTGGCGTTGTATGAAGTGTGCCTCGGTAACCCCCGAGGATAAGGTGGCAGAGGTAGATGCCTACAGCTACAGCCTGCCCGCCGGCGAGGAGATACGGTTGTGGATCAGGTTTGAGCTGGCGCACAAGCCGCGGTTGATCAAGTTCCTCCAGGAGCGCGGTTTTGAGGTAAGCGAGAATGCTGTGGTGAAGGGCAGGTCCGGCGCTGAGCATGAGTTCGATATGCTGGCCACCAGGGATGATGGTGTGCTGACCCAGCGCATTGCGGTGGGTATTGAGAACTCCAGCAAGGAGCTGGGCATGGACAGAGTGTTCAGCTTCGATGACAAGGCCTATGATTGCGGTATTCATGACAAGATACTGGTGGTGCTGCCACAGATGAGGAAGGAGGCTGAGGCCCTGGCTGAGCAGCAGAGGATCAAGGTGATTCAGAGCTGGGACCTGGAGTCTGTGCTGGGGCTCAATTTGCCCAAGGTGGAGGCCCCGGTGATGGAGGGATCCTTCAAGTTCACGTCGAAGTCGAGCCTGGTGGAGTATATGGTGAAGCGGGGCTATGAAGTGGAGCAGTATGCGGTGGTCAGGGGAAAGTCGGGTGCCGATCATACCTTTGACCTGCTGGCCACCAGAGATGACGGCATAACCCTGCATCGGATCGCCATGGGAATCGAGGTGTCCGACACGCCAGTGGCACTGGACAAGGTGTTCGCCTTTGACGACAAGGCCTACGACTGCACCATACAGAACAAGGTCTTTGTGGCCGTACCCGGCCTGAGCGGGGAAGGCAAACGTTTTGCGGAGAGACAGAGGATGATCGTTTTCGAAGCGCCGGCGGTGGAGCCCTAGGGGGCGTTCGGGGCCGGTGTGTGGATGTTTGTGAGAATTTTGTGAGGATGGCGGAGGGTCGGGACGAGTAAGGGATGATTGACAAGGGACTGTGGTGAGTGGTATAAGATTATTTCTCGAGAGGTCATTGCCCGGGGATAGTGGGGAAGTGACCTGCGGTAGAACCGGGTTAACAATTTCAGAATGCAGGCGAAAAGGGCAAACCTGCCGGAAGGCAGGGACGCAAAGCCACAAGTCCGCTGTGGATGGTTGGGCTGCCGCCTTGGAGAATGATTGAATCTGCTCTCCGGCGGGGCCTGCCGGAGGGCAGTTTTTTACACAGCAGTCTTCGGATCTGCTGGAAGGAAAGGAGGGGGACTGAGAATAGGGATAGGTGTTAAGACAGACTATAGAAAGATAAAATCTGACAGAGAGGAGGTGATAGAGTGAAAGGTTTGAGAAAAGCTTATCGAGGAGAGCGCGGTTTTACCCTGGTGGAGTTGCTGGTGGTGATCGTCATCCTGGGCGTGCTGGCGGCTGTGGCCACCCTGGCGGTGACCAGGTTCATGGGCAGCGGCAATCTGGAGTCGGCCAAGACGGAGCTGCACCAGGCGCAGACGGCTATCGCGGCCTGCATGGCTGAGGCTGGCGCGTCTGAACTTGATGCCGCGGCTACGGACTGGGATGGCAGCAGTGGCGTGATCGAGGCCACCAACGGCAGCGTGACCTATGATGCGGCTGATTCGCTGATGGGTGCGCAGTTCAAGGCTCTGTATGACGTGGACGTTACTGGCGAGATCACTAATGGTAGCCTGCCCACGACAGGCGGCTGGAGCGGCATTCAGTGGAATACCAGCATCAACGGCTGGGAGAAGGAGCCTTAGGGCATAGCGATTCGACTGAAACGGTGGATAGCCGGCGGCTCTGGGAGCCGCCGGCGCAGCCCACCACTCAGTGGGGAGGCGACTGAAAAAGGGGACATCGCCAGGGGCACAGCGGGGGAAAAGGAATGGCAGAACGGTGCGCCCGGCTGGCAATGACTCTTTAGGTAGCAAGACCATAGTGTTAGGAGGAATGGAAAATGGCCAAAGCTAGAGCAATAGCTGTGATAGTGGTGCTGGTACTACTGTTGAGTGCTATCGGTCCCACGTACGTAATGGCGGCGGTGCCCAATACGCCGACCAATGTGTCGCCGGCGAACGGGACTACTGACATCGGTTTGACCCATACCTTTGTAGCCTCTCCGTTTGTTGACGCGGATGTTGCTGATATTCAGTATGCCTGC
>JBGOWL010000216.1:0-3688 GCA_041478585.1 Dehalococcoidia bacterium
ATTGACAATTTGGACTAGGTTCACCCCCTACCTAATATTGCGCCAACACGTCGGGGCTGAAACCGGGAAATGGGTCTGCATACGGGTATCGTGCCGGTGTGGGAACGCCACCCTTTTCCCAGGCGCGACGGCCATCCCAGTAGTTCTCCCTTTCCAGAACCACTGCGGTACCCTGGCCCCAGCCGCCGCATATGGTGGCCAGGCCGTACTTGGCCCCTACCCGGTTCATCTCATAAGCTGCTGTTCCCAGGACGCGCATGCCACTCGCTCCGATGGCGTGTCCGACGGAACAGGCACATCCGTTGACATTCACCTTTTCGTGGTCTATTCCCAGGTCCTTGGATAGCGCCAGAGGCACTGTGGCGAAGGCCTCATTGCACTGCCAGACCTCTATGTCAGCCACAGACAGCCCAGCCCTTTCCACTGCTCTTCTTGTCGCCTTGATGGCGCTATACCCCATGAGTCCGGGGTCACAAGCCACATGCTCCATTTCTCTGATAGTGCACATCGGCACCAATCCTAGTTCCCTGGCTTTCTCCTTTGCCATGTAAACACCGAATGCCGCGCCGTCATTCTCTGCCGACGAACTGGCGGCGTTGAGCACTCCATCAGCCCCGTAGAGCGACGGGAGGCTGCGTATCTTCTCCAGTGTTGAATCAGGCCGTACCGTCTGATCGTAGTCAACGACCTTGATCGTTCCTTCCGGCAATTTGGCTTCCATGGGGATTATCTCGTTCTTGAACTTGCCCTCTCGGTGGGCTGTGGCAGCTCTGATGTGGCTACGCCAGGCCCACAGATCGTGCTGCTCTCTGGTGAGACCGTACTGCTTCGCCAACTTCTCGGCAGTCAACCCCATGCCGACGAGTATGTTCAGGTCAACTGTCTTGAACAATTTCGGGTTCGGCAGATACCTCTCCCGGCCGAATCTTTCCATCGCTGCCACCAAATCTGTGTCGGGAGTTATTGTGGGGATGGGGAAACTCGAGCAACTCTCTATGCCCCCGGCGATATAGACATCTCCGTAGCCGAGCATGATCTCCATCGAGGCAATCATCCCAGTCGTCATGCCTGAAGTGCAGGCCCTGTCCAGTGTGAGGGCACGGGTGTCAAACCCGCAGGTCATCAAAGCCATACCCCTACCCATGTTTCCCTGCACATAGCTCAAGTTCGGTGACCCCGAATACACGCCGTCGATCACTCTGCGGTCTATTCTGGTTCGTCTTAGCAGGTCTTCGATTACCACAATCCCCAAATCGTCGGAACGACAGGCATCAAAGAACCCTGGCTTTCCTTTTGCAGCGCCCCGCCCTTGGGGAGCTCGGGCATAATCGACCAGTACTACTTCCCTTGTCACCATATTCTCTTTCGCCTTTCTTTTGCTTCAGATTTGGCCTGGAATGGCTGCCGGGTATCGGGATGGCCTTGTCCAGTTTGGATCTTGGCCATTTCTTGTTAGCCGATTCTGATCTCAGGCCACAACTGGTGTGCTATCTTCTCGTAATGGAAGTCGGCATCCCCGAAGATCACATCTGCTGCTTTGGCTCTTCTGTAGTAGAGGCCCACGTCGTGATCTCTCGTCATCCCGATGGCGCCATGGATTTGCACTGCCCTTTCGGTAACGAACTTGTATGCCTCGTTGACCCAGGCCTTGGCGGCCGAGACCTGCACGGCACAGGGCAGGCTCCCTTGAACCATCCAGGCTGCCCGGTAGGTCATACCTTTGGCTTCAAGGGTGCGGGCAGACATATTGGCCAGGTAGTGCTGAATGACCTGGAAAGAGGCTATGGTTTTGCCATATTGCACCCTTTCTTTGGCAAAGTTGGTGGACATTTCCACTACGGCCTCCATCGCACCCACCGATTCGGCGCACTTGAGCACCGCGGCCTGATCTAGTATTCGCTCGGCTATCGTCCAGCCCTGGCCCTCGCTTCCCAGAATGTGCGCTGGGGAAACCTTGACGTTGCTGAAGCTAACCTCGCATTGCTTGTCCAGGGATATTGTTGGCATGACCTCCACCCTTATGCCCGGACTCCTGGCGTCTGCCAAGAATAGGGTGATTCCTGTTCCCGGACCTGCTTTTTGAGTGATCCTGGCCGCAACCAGGAAGTGGTCTGCGATAACAGCATCATTCACAAAAAGCTTGGTGCCATTGATAACATAGCCCCCGTCCTCTCGCTTTGCTTCTGCTCTGATTGCTGACGGTTCGTAACTGGCGGAGGGTTCGACCAAAGCCAAGGCCAGGATAGCTTCTCCGCGAGCTATGCCGGGGAGGAATCCCTGCTTCAACCTCGCTGTTCCATATTCGACCAAGGGTAGCGCCCCGAGAATTGCCGTGGAAAAGAGTGGCGACGGGAATATGTTCCGACCTATCTCCTCGAATAGAACGAGCAGAGTTGTGAATTCTGCCCCAGATCCCCCGTATTCTTCGGGAATAACTAGTCCGATCCACCCCAGATCTGCTATCTTCTTCCAGAGCTCTGGATCGTATCCCTTCTCACTCTCCTCAAGTTCTCTGACCTTCTTCTTAGGGCACTCGGTGGCTAGAAAAGTCCTTACGGCAGTCCGGAACATCTGCTGCTCTTCAGTGAAGTCGAGGTTCAATTGTTCACCTCCGAGATAGACAAAGTACGAAAGACTTGAAACAGAGTGGCGACAACTCTATAACATAAATGTTTCTCGTCCGTCAAGAAGACGCTCCTAACATACCACGGCGGACTCGCAGTAGTCTATATCCTAGTCTAGTCAATATACTAGTGTCTACCTGGTGGCCAGATAGGGTTGCTGGTGGGCAGGGCAAAATGTAATGAAAATATAACAAATTGGGATTGGGACACGATGGCCTTACCCAGGGACGAGTGCAGCACACTATGCCCAGACGGCGATGACGACGGCGTCGGTGTGGGGCCGGGAGGGTATTCGGGCTTCCCATCCCACCCCCAGCACTTCCTAGGACTTTAGCCCCCCGAAAACTGGTCCAGCTGAAATGTTAGTTTTGTGGGATGATCTGAATAATGAGAGAGGAGGGTCTTCCCATGAAGAGATCGCGGTGCATGGGGGTATAGACACTATCCTCTGGATCATCGATTTGGCATCTTGACAAGACCTCCATTGCCCCCCTATTCTTGGGAGGGTTGATGGCTATGAGGTCTATGGGGGAAATATCGTTATAGGTGACTAGAAACTGCTAGCCACAAGCTGTACGAAGACGCGACTAGGCAAAGAAGAAAGGTCTTTTGGCTCAGCAATGAGTGAGAGACCTCTAGGGTATCTGCAGCCTTATGCTGTAACGAGTGCTTTGCTGGCATCGTTGTACAGAACAGACCTCATCCTACTTGTTGTTCTGCTAACATACTGCTTCTACCCCAGCGCCTGCAACACCGCTGTTGAAACCTTGGCAGAGAAGCTGATCGCACCTTTCTGGCACGGAATTCGTAAGCGCCGCCCGGCGTTGGCCACCAGCCCATACGACGAAATCCTCGGCTTCGGTCAATTGTCGTGTGGTACTCCTCAGCATGAGAAGTACCGTCGTCCGTGCCGCAGTATGCAGGTCTCGCATAACCGTGCTCCACCACGACTGCCATCATATTCCACCTACTAGACCACCAGACCAATATAAAACGAGTAGCCCTGAGTGCCAAAAATCCAGTGCCAATATCTGTAGCGTGGTCTAAGGCCAAGGGCAATTCGC
>JBGOWL010000283.1:0-2702 GCA_041478585.1 Dehalococcoidia bacterium
AGAATAGCCAAAAGGCCGAGAAGACTACCCCGGCGGATGATTGAGGGCCAATGTCACAACTTGCGACTTCCAACCGAGTAGACTACATGGATCGTGCCATTTCCTTGGCTAGGCTTGCCCTGGTACATGCCAGCCCAAACCCGGCTGTGGGGGCGGTCATAGTCAAAGATGATGTCATTGTCGGGGAAGGGTATACACAGCCTCCCGGTTCAAGCCACGCGGAGGTAGTGGCTTTGCAGCAGGCAGGAGAGAAGGCCCGCGGCGCTACCATGTATGTCACTCTTGAACCCTGCTGCCATTACGGCCGCACTCCTCCCTGCACCAGGGCCATCATTGACGCTGGCATTGCCCAGGTCCATCTATCCATAATAGACCCCAGCCTTAAGGTCTGCGGCCGCGGTAAAGCTGAGCTGGAAGCAGCAGGGATAAAGACTACCGTTGGCGAACACGAGGAAGCAGCCCAGGAGATCAACGAGGCCTATATCAAGTTCACCACTACCGGCTTGCCATTTGTACTGGGCAAGTTCGCCATGAGCCTTGATGGGAAGATAGCTACCAAGACTGGCGATTCCAAATGGATAAGCGGTGAACAATCAAGGAGATATGTGCACACCCTGCGAAGCCAGATTGGTGCCATTCTGGTAGGTGTGGACACAATAATCAAAGACGATCCACAGCTAACAGCCAGAGCTGGTCTGGATGGCGGACGGCTGGAGAAGCAGCCCTTGCGTGTGGTTGTGGACAGTCATGCTCGCACCCCACCATCCGCCCGGGTGCTTCAGTTGCCCGGGAATACCCTGATAGCAACAACTAAGGAGGCCGACTCAGCTAAGAGAAAGGCCCTTACTGAAGCTGGCGCAGAGATACTGGAACTGCCTTCGAAAGGCGGGATGGTAGACTTGCAGGAACTGCTCCATGTCCTGGCTCGGAGGCAGATCATCAGCCTCATGGTCGAGGGTGGTGCTGCTGTCTTCGGTTCGCTCTTTGAACACAGTCTCGTAGACAAAGTGCTTGTCTTTATTGCCCCTATTATTATCGGGGGAGAGCAAGCAAAGAACCCGGTTGAAGGTAAGGGTGTTGAGAAGCTTTCTCAAGCCACCAACTTGCTCCGCATAAGGATGGAGAGTGTAGGCAACGATATCCTGATCAGTGGCTACGTTGCTCGGTAATCTGACCCCGCAGTATGTTCCAGTCCAATTCAAGATGAGGAGTTGAAACAGCGCTTTGTTCACTGGTATCGTTGAAGAAGTCGGAACGGTAAAGGCATTAGGCTCGGGTAGCCTCAGTATTTCTGCCATCAAGGTCGTTGAGAAGACAAGGCTTGGTGATAGTATTGCTATTAATGGAGCATGCCTCACAGTGAGTGCTCTCGATGCCACCTCCTTTTCTGTCGATGTCATGCCTGAGACTCTGAAGCGCACTAACCTGGGACTATTGCGCCCCGGGTCCAGCGTAAACTTAGAACGCGCTCTCATGCTGGGTGGACGTCTGGGGGGACATTTCGTACAGGGACATGTAGATGCCACAGGTAAAGCAATTGCCCTGAAAACAGAAGGCGCCGCTGTCATTGCCAGATTCGCCGCTCCCTCAGATGTGCTACGATATGTGGTAGAAAAGGGCTTCATTGCTGTCGACGGCGTCAGCCTTACAGTCATCGGTTATGACAAGATGTCTCTGAGCGTTTCGCTGGTTGGCTACACGCTCAAACATACTATTCTGAGCAGCAGGCGCGTTGGAGATTTGGTGAATCTGGAAGCAGACATAATTGCCAAGTATGTAGAGAAAACCAGGGAGAGCCGTGGCGGCATCACTCTGGAGTTCCTGGCCGAACACGGCTTCTCTGCCACCGGGTCTCTTTCTTAGGAAGAGGTGATACAGGGTATGGGATTAGCCACGATACCAGAAGCAATCGAGGATATCAGAGCCGGCAAAATGATCATCATCGTTGATGACGAGAGCCGGGAGAACGAGGGTGATCTGGCAATAGCCGCAGAAAAAATAACTCCGGAGGCCATCAACCTCATGGCCAAGGAGGCACGGGGGCTGATCTGCTTGCCCATTATTGGGGAGAGGCTGGAGGAACTCCGGATTCCTATCATGGTTCAGGACAATACCTCCAGATTCTCCACTGCCTTCACCATATCCATTGAGGCGAAACATGGAGTAACCACAGGGATCTCTGCCCATGATCGCGCAACCACTATCAGAACCGTGCTTGACCCAGCCACTAAGCCAGAGGATATCGCCCGACCGGGTCATGTATTTCCGATTAGGGCCAGACCGGGAGGAGTCTTGGTACGAGCGGGGCACACCGAAGCAATAGTCGACCTGGCCAAGTCGGCAGGCCTATATCCCGCTGGTGTCATCTGCGAGATTCTGAACGAGGATGGCACCATGGCACGTTTCCGTCAACTGGAGGAACTGGCAGCCAAGTACAATCTGAAGATGGTAAGCGTGGCAGACCTCATCACTCATCGCCGCCGTCATGAGAAGCTGGTTCACCGTGTAGCCGAAGCCAAGCTACCCACCAAATATGGAGAGTTCACCATCATTGCCTACAAGAGCACCATTGATCCCGACGAACACGTAGCCTTGGTGAAGGGCAATGTGTCTGCCGAAGAACCGGTTCTGGTGCGGGTACACAGCGAGTGCCTTACTGGTGATGTTTTCGGCAGTCTTCGCTGCGACTGCGGAGAGCAGAT
>JBGOWL010000146.1:0-4839 GCA_041478585.1 Dehalococcoidia bacterium
GATGTGTCTGCCAGAACAACGTGCGATGTGGCAGGTTTTGCGAACATGGACAGGCAATGGAACCGGGAGAATGAGAGCGGAGGGCAACCTTTGACCTATGCTGGACTCCTTCTGGCGAGAGCTCTCGAGGCTTGCGGACAGCGCTGTTTGGAATGGAGCAGGGTAATCTTCCCTGTCGAATCGCTGAAGCAGCTCCATGATAATGGTGCGGTTTTGGAACCTAACTATCTTGAAGACAGCGACACATTTCCTACGGTCCTTGCCTGCATGGACGAGGGTGTTCGAGCAGTGAAACGCTACCACCACATGAATATTGAAGGAAGACTGCAGACGCCAGAAGGACGTTAACGAGGTCACAAGGTTGGAGTGAGAAAAGAGGCGCGGCTGGTGAATCGGGATGGCCAAGGTGGGTTATGACATCGAAATACGTGGATAGTCTATGGGTTCAGGCAATCCCCTCAACCCCACCTGGATTCCCGCTTACACGAGAATGACACCACAAAGGAAGCGGAAATGACAAGGCAGGTGGATCCCGCATCAAGTGCGGAATGACAGAGTAGAGGTGTACGGATCACATCGACGCAATGGTGATATGACAAGTGAGTCTGGGATCTGTGCTCCTATTCTGATCAGTGTAAAGGAACAGCCGAACAAGACGATGAGACGCAATCAGTCGATTGATACGGGATGACGCAGCAGGAGAGGGAGACGAAGATCAAGGTCACTATATCTCGTTTGCTTCGCCATCTGAGCCAGCTCAGCAGTGACCTGGAGGCATTCGAAGTGGAGGCGCCCGACGCCGTTGGATGTTTGCGAGTGACACTGGAACGATTCCCATCCATGAGGCATTGGGCCTTCGAAGAAGAAGGAACGATGCGTCCCCAGATATGGTTCTTCGTTAACGGAGAGAGACTGCCGGACAACGAACTTGCCAAGCCGCTGAAGGATGGCGACGAGCTGCTTATCTTCTTCCATCAACTGTGATGATAAGGTCTTCTGGGTGCCCGGCGGGCACCTTGCGGAAGCCACCGGATATTTTGGTGGAATGATGAAGGTGAAGGGCAAAGGATTGACATGCCCGCAGCAGGACGTCTACCATGTGTAAGTAATTGGTTCTGTGGAAAGACCGTATGCGGTGGAAAGCCAGCAAAGGGGTCAGGATTTAGGTTAGAGAAGCGAACTTGAGTCAGTTGACACCCGACAGTAAGAACGAGCTACAAGGGAAAAGGTCGTCCAATGGCTCTGGGATGAGCAGGAGGGCCTTTCTTGGCATATCGGCAGCCGCAGCCGCGGCGCTGACCGCTATCGTGGTGATAAAGCGTCCCAAGCCCGATGAGTCTCTTGAAAAGGGAACTGAGAAGGCAGTTGAGACCGAGCAATTCATTTTCACATCCTGTCTGAACTGTCCCACCCGGTGCGCCATTAAGGTCAGAGTGGTCAACGGCAATGCAGTGAGGATATTCGGCAACTCCAATTCCCCCTACTCAGATGGCAAGACCTGTCCCCGGTCGCATGTCGGGCTACAAGTCCTTTACAATCCAGACCGATTCACGACGACTCCATTGGCCAGGGTCTCTGGTAGAGCCAAGGGCAATGGTGTTGATCTGGAAAACGACTTTGAGCGGATATCCTGGGACGAGGCAATAAGTCGAATCGCCCAGAAGCTGGGGAGCATCTCTCCCGAGAAGCTCCTGATGCTTCAAGGGTTGAACACGAACAGCAATGAAGACCTGATCCGCCAGTTTGCCGGAGCCTACGGAACCACCAATCTGTTCCACGAAGAAAGCCTTGAAATGGCTGCTGATCTTGAGGGCAAGCGGATGGCGGATGGGCGGGACAACAGTGGCTATGAACTCAGATCCGAGAACGAGAGTGAGACCTCCACCAAGTATATTCTGGCCTTTGGCGCCAATATCGTGGAATCTGAGAAGCCACTGGCACGAAATATTCATCTCTGGGGTGAGTTGCGCCGCGGGACGCCGAACAGAAGCAAGGTTGTGGTTATTGCCCCGCGATATTCTGTGACGGCAGCTAAGGCAGATCAGTGGATTCCTATCAACCCGGGAACAGAGGGCGCTATGGCCATGGCCATAGCCAACGTGATAATAGGCGAAGGCCTGATGGACCACGATTTCATCGACAATTGGACCTCTGGGTTTGACGACTACAGGACGTTGGCCACGAGTCACAGATTCAGCCCGGAGGAAGTGGCCAAGATCACTGGGGTTGATGCTGAGGTTATTCGTGAGACAGCCAGGGATTTCGCCCGATCCAGACCTTCTGTTGCCTGGAGCGGTGAGTCGGCTACCAGTTGGACTTATGGTTCCTATGCCAGCCACGCCATATTCTGTCTCAATGCGCTGGTCGGCAGCATCGATGTTCCCGGCGGGATAGTGTATCAGGAGTCTCCGCCGTACAGGCCTCTGCCTCTGGATGTCACAGAGGGAGGGATAGGTTTCCGCGAGTTAGCCGAACTGGTTTGGAATGGTTCAGTTACGGCAGCCATAGGCTTCAACAGCAACCTGATCATGTCGGTTCCCAGCACCAAGAAGTGGAACGATGCCCTGAAGAACCTGCCCTACTATGTGCATATCGGGCCAGCCATGAACGAGATGGTGGCCTACGCCGATATCATTCTTCCGGCATGCACCTATCTTGAGGAGTGGGGCTATGAGAGTGCCATTCCAGGCTCCGGGTATGCTGAGGCGAGGATAAAACAGCCCGTCGTTTCACCGCTGTACGAATCAGGCGCAATAGCCACCATACTATACGATCTTGCCACGGAGATGGGGTCGCCGGTGTCTGATCCCTTCATGGCGATGGGGGGAAGTGCAGTTGGATTTGCCGAAGAATTCGTGAGGTACCGCACGGGGACATTTGTATCGTGGGAGGATTTCAGGAGGGATGGCGTTTGGGTGGGTGAAGACTATCAATACTACAAATACGATGAGATATTCCACACTCCTTCGGATAGATTCGAGTTCAAATCAAACCATCTGGAGAGACTGCTCAATGTGAGACTCCCCGGTGAAGACACGCAGCGTCCTTTCATGATGGGGATATACCGTCCTGTGATGGAGATACGAAGTGGGGTGCAGAACTGTCCCTGGGCCCAAGAGGTATTCCTGGTGATGGACGGCATTGGCTGGAACAACGTTGTGGAGATGAACCGTGAGGCTGCTGAGCGTATGGGCATAGGAGACGGCGACGAAGTCGTGGTCGAGTCGGAGTTCGGTGAAATAGAGGCAGAGGCCAGAGTAAGAGAGGGGATTCTTCCAGGTGCGGCAGCCATTGCCACCGGGCAGGGGCGCTATGCTTCTGGAAGGTGGGCAGATGACATAGGTGTGAATCCGAACGAGGTCATCGGCATCGAGTATGACGAGGAAAGCGGGCAACCATCCTACTTCAGCACCAGGGTGAAGATCCGCAAAGCGTGAGGCATTGAATGGCAAAGTGGGGCATGATCATCGACCTGGACAAGTGTGTAGGCTGTCAGGCGTGTTCTCTGGCCTGCAAGTCTGAGAACAACGTGCCTCATGGCTCACCTCATGAATGGAAGAGGCGTCAGGATTTGTACTGGCACAAGGTTATTGCGGTCACCGAGGGTGAATATCCAACCGTAAATACCCAGATAATCCCCATGCCCTGCATGCACTGCGAGCATCCTCCCTGTGTGAATGTTTGCCCAGCGAAGGCGACCTACAAGCGGGGAGATGGCATTGTAATGCAAAACTTCCGCCGCTGCATTGGTTGCCGGTACTGCATTATCGCCTGTCCCTATGGGTCCAGGAACTTCAACTTCAAGGATCAGGCAGATGAAGAGTATGACCGCCCGGACCTGCCTCCTGATTTGGACCTCAGCTATGCGGGGCATATCGGGCCGTGGCCGTACCCCCGTCGGACCCGCGGGGTGGTGGAGAAGTGCACCTATTGCTTCCACCGGATAGACCAGGCGTTAGAGAAGGGCGACAAGGTAGGTGGAGACGGGGTGGTACCGGCCTGCGTCGAGGCCTGCCCTGCGGAGGCCAGATTCTTCGGTGATCTGGATGATCCGGAAAGCGAAGTATCCAGGCTTCTGGCGACGAGGAACTTCTTCAAATTGCGTGAAGAAATGAGCACTCACCCAAAGACGATCTATCTCCCCAGGTAGCAGCTAAGGAGAGGCCTAATGCAATTGAGTTTTACGCCCATCAAGGGGACCTCAAGGAAATACAAGGTCCTGGTGGCTGTCCTCGCTGCGCTGGCGCTCACGGGGATAGTTGCCTATATGGTCAGCTACCTGGAAGGCTTCAGACTCTGGGGTATCAATAATTCGGTGAGCTGGGGGCAGCTCATCACCGTTGATATTTTCTTCATCGGCCTCAGTGCGGGCTCTCTGGTGGTCTCGTCACTGGTCTATGTTTTCGGGCAGGAACGTTACAAGCCGATCGGCAGGATGGCTGTGTTCATGGGGCTGCTGCTGATGATCGGCGCCATGGTGTGCGTGCTGACAGATTTGGGCCGGCCGGAGAAGATGTGGCGGCTATTCATGTATGGCTACCTCAGCAATATGAAATCCATGTTCGCGGTCAACGGGATCTTCTATGCCGGCTACATTGGATTACTTGTGGCTTATCTGGCTGCCGCTCTGGCGAACAGCAAGCTCATCAAGGTAATCGCTCCTGTTGCGGTCCTCTGGGCCATCCTGGTGCACATGGGCACGGGGGCCATCTTCGGGTTTATAGAAACCCGTGGCATCATGTATTCACCCTTGAAGCCGGTTGAGTTCATCTCTGCTGCCTTTGCCTCCGGATTGGCATTGGTGATGTTGCTCTCGTATGTGACACTGAAGCTGGGCAA
>JBGOWL010000270.1:0-2858 GCA_041478585.1 Dehalococcoidia bacterium
AGGCAGTGGCTCATTGCTTTCCCAATAATGCTCGATTGATGAAGGCTCTTCTGTGTGCCCACACCCCTCCAACTCTATTAGTCGTATGACCCAGTTATTACCCCTCACCCTGAACTTGAATCCAAAAGGGCCTAGTACAGGGGAACGCAGCGGCAGACCTTTGAAAACAGCCAGAGGTTCCACCCACCCATAATCAAGTGTTACCGCCCATCGATAGGTCTTGCGGGGACAGGCATCTGCGGTTATAATGTGACTTAGCTCTTATGGATCAGCGAGTTGTTATGAGAGAACGTGAGAAGTGCTTTTCAGATAGGTGGGGAGAGCTACTGTCGAAGGTTCTCGAGCATGAGCTTAGTGGCTTTCTGTCCAGGGCGAATGCTGATACCCTGAGCAGCGATGAGTCAGTGGCAATGCTATACGAGAAGTTGAGGCCTCTGGTAATGCTGAAAACCGAGGTCGAATCCATTCGGCCGCAATCCCAAACACTTGCAGAGGCTGATGCAGCTCTGCTTCACTTCACCAAACGGTTGTTCTTGGCTGCACACCAAGCCCTGCTGAACAGCATTGAAGCTGAGAATGAGAAGAGCCACTTTGAGGAAGATCTGTCAGGGGAGCTCAGAGACACCAGAGGATTCCTGATGGAATGGCAGTTGGTCAGGTTGAGGGCGGCCAGGGAACGACTGCTTTCGAGGCTCTCCGAAGTGTCAGAAAGAGATCAACAGCTATTCCAGCAACTCAGTTTACCTCGTGCCATTCCTGCAGAGATGGAGTCTGTCAGACTGGAGACGCATTCCCCTCAAACCATGCGGCACGACTCCGATGTCAGCCCCAGTTGGCTGTAGCGTCATTTGGTGCGCTTTCAGAGCACTATATCGAACAGTGGCTGGCTCAGTTTCAATTCAATGGGGCTAATATCTGGGGCACAAACGAATGAGGTATCACCTTGATGTTGCTCCATCTTAAAGCAAAGACTGGCCTTCCCTGCAACCCTCATTCCTTCAGGCGGACTTTTGCCTGCTTGCTCAGAAAAGCCGGGGTAGATAGTCTGACCATAAGGGACTTGGGTCGATGGGAAAGCAATGGTGGAAAGGTACATCCGAAGCTTCTCGTTTAATGATGCCCTGTAGAACTTCAGGGCATCATTTGGGTGAGGAGAAGTTCTCTCCTGGAGGCGGCGAGTGGACTCGAACCACTGCTTAGAGGTTTGCAGACTCTTGCCTTAGCCTCTTGGCTACGCCGCCTCGGTCGCGAAAAATGACAGCCTGAAGTTCCATAGGAGGCTGCTATGGTAACCCTTCAAGGGAACGTAGAGGTACTGAAGCTCTTCTCAGCGTCGTAGCTTGTGCCATCTCCGACTGCTATCGCTCTGAAATAGTAGGTGGTATCTGGTTCCAAGCCGCTCAAGTATGAATGCAGAATGCAATCCGCCCGCGATTCTACAGAGAAAGAAGGGGGATAGCAATGAGAAGAGTTAAGCAAAACCGCAAAGCTAATTGCGCACGAAAAGTCAAGCAAATTGTCGGCAGTGGGTTTCCAGACAAAGCGGGAGTTGAACGTGAGGCGCAGAGGACTCGAACCTCTAACCGGCTGATTAAGAGTTACCCGACGCTTCCGGCCTCACTTCACCTTCAGACCTCAGTTGGAGCCCAAGGCTCAGACCGAACCAGTCAGGAGGTCTATTGTGCCCACTCGCGCCAGCATTATTGCACAGATGGATCAGAAAACGCAATTCCTGTGATGCGAGCGTGATGTCCGTGTAGCACCAGCAAAGCAAGGTGTTCCACCAGGAAACCCTCCTGCTATGAACACGGTTCAAGTCCAATATGGTGGACCACTGTGGCCCACGGATAGAACCCAACCTGTGGTCTTTATGGTGGCATTTGCCTTTCCCTGGGGCCATGTCAGAGAAAGCTTGGCCGAGGTATCTCCCAGTGCTTCAAATCCTGCGCACCAGGTGACCGACAAAAGCGGTCAGGTTTCTCTTTGCAGATCGCGTGTTTCTGAAGAGGGTGAACACATTGATCAGATACTGGGGATGCAGAAGGAAACAAACCACTGCCCTTTTCCAGAGCAGTTTGCCATCAGAAGCCAGAATCTGGTCGAAAGGCTGTACGCCATGCTGCATCGTGTCCGAAATGGAACGAATGGCTATGAAAGGAACCTGCCGGGCTGAGGCTATCTTGGCGATCCAGTAGCTTTCCATATCCACAATATCTGCGTGGAAGGTTCGGCTCAATTCCCGCATCCTCTGGGAACTGGAAGCCAGTTGTAGCACTGTGACACTGCTGCCAACAGAGAAGGGGGTTGTCCCGTCTCCAGGTCCCTGTGATGCCAGAGAAAGCAGCTTGGCATCGGGAGCACATGGCTCTACCCTCTGTTCTTCCTCGTGCGATCCAAGCGCACAATGCATTGTTGAGCATACAACGATGTCGCCAATCCCTAGCTCTGGACTCAGCGCCCCTGCAAAGCCGAGAGAGACTATTGCAGTAACAGGATAGCGCTCCAAGAGGAACTGCGTTGCATTCTCAGCCCGCTCCCTACCCATCCCAGTCTGTACCAGCAGGGTGTCTCTGCCTTTGAATTTGCCACGGTACAGTCTGCAAACCCCGCTGGCAGCGACCTCCTCGATGACCATCTGTCTCCGCAGGTCTGCTATCTCCTGTCCAAATGCGCCCAACAAAGCCAGCATCAACCCCCCTCGAGGTAGGCATAAGTTGCCAGTATTGTCCACATTAGTCAAGCACAGGTGGTGAATTGACCTGCCCGCAATAGTTGTACCACTTCTTAGGTTACAGTTGCCAGGGCTTGAGCCACTGCGTGAATCGTAACCCCACCAGCCCCTTGTAGAACTTCAGGCC
>JBGOWL010000251.1:0-3101 GCA_041478585.1 Dehalococcoidia bacterium
ATCCATTTTCTCATCCCTTTCACCTCGATTCACCCTTAGTTCTTACAGTTCACTGCGGATCACCAGAAGAGAGTGATCGTCGATTTCCTGGATCAAACGTGAACAGACTGCTTCAGATGCTTGTGCCTCGAGACATCAGTCGTGGGCTCATCCTCCTGTCCTGGCTTTAGACTGTAGCATACCGTTGGTAAAGGTGTGGTAAAGGCGGGCGGTGAAGCAGAAAAGAAATAGGGGCTCACGCCCCTATTCCCCGGGAAGATATGGTGTGCCTAGCACCCGCAGCGCTGGTGAAAACCCATCATCATCGGTCCACCGCCCATCATCTGTCCGCCTCCGAGACCGAGCTGGTCCAGGGCTTCGGGCCGATCAGCAAGCCATGTGGTAATCTCGTCGGCCTGCTCCTGAGTGATGAGGCCTTCGTCGATGGCCTCCTGCAGACGTTCCTGCAGAGCCTCATCCATCATCTCCTGTCGGGCCTCCTGCATGGCATCGGATACCACGTCGTATTCCAGACCCAGCTTGTCGGCTACCTTGCTGATGAAGGTCTCGCATGGAGTAGTGTTGTCCGTAGTCAGTACCCCATCGTCATCGCTATCCTGAGCGAAGACCGTGGTACCGAGCCCGAAGGCGAGCAGCGAGAGGGCCACAATGGCTGCCATACCAATCAGCGCAAACTTCTTCTTTCCCTTCAACTCTTTCACCTCCTTTCTCTGTTGTATTTCGTGTGTTTAGCCCCGCCTGGACTTGCTCCCGGTATCAACGCATTGCATATTGAGGATAGCAGGTTGAAAGTAAAATTATGGTAAAGCCCTGGCGGCAACGATGAAGGTAACTGGGACTCTTGTTTTTGCTGCAGAGTGTGGACGGTGCAGACTCAAATATGGCGAGGGAGTGAGAGGCGGAAGGTGCTTCCCTGGCCCAGGCTGCTTTCTACGGAGACGGTACCGCCATGTTCCTCGACGATCTTCTTGACTATGGCTAGGCCGAGGCCGCTGCCTCCCTGTGAGCGGGATCTGGACTTGTCCACGCGGTAGAAGCGATCAAATATCCTTTGCTGCTCGGCTCTGGAGATGCCTATGCCGGTGTCCTCCACCTCCAGAATGGCATTAGATCCCTCGATTCGAGCGGAGACTTTCACCTTGCCCTGAGGGCGATTGTATCTGATGGCATTATCAACTAGGTTTGTGATGACCTGCTTGATTCGAATGGCATCACCCTTGACCATGACATTGTCAATCCCAGCCCCCATCTCCAAGCTCAGTCCGGCTGCTGCAGCACTGAATTTAGCCTCCGAGACGGCTTCCTCAGCGAGAGATGCCACATCCACCTCAGTCCACTTGGTATGGGCCTGACTTCCCTGGGAGAGCAGCAGAAGACCCTGACTGAGATTGTTTATTCGGTCGAGACTCCGCTTGACCACCTCCATAAGGTGCTTGTAGTCTGCCATGGTTGCACTCTGGTCCGTCTCCAGGACCTCTATATTTGTCTGGGCCACGGCAATGGGTGTCCCCAGCTCGTGGGAGGCGTCTTGAATGAACTGCTTCTGAGATTCAAAAGCGCCATCCAACCGCCCCAGCATGTCATCGAAGGTATCAGCCAGGTGTTTCACCTCGTCCTCCGGACCCTGGTGATTGATCCTTTCCCCAAGGTTGGTGTGTGAGATTCGCGATGCTAGAGAAGCAACGCGACTAACAGGCCTGAGCATCATTCCCGAAAGGATATAGCCACCGGCAGCTCCAATCACAACAATAGCCCCGGCTCCGATCAGGGAGTAGTTGCGCAGATCTGTAAGATTCCTCTCCCTCTCATCTGCTATTGTCTCCCTCCACGACTCCAAATCGCCGGGAAAACGAGGCGGCAACTCAGAGATAGTTGGCCTCGACTGCACCATGGCTACATTGATTACAACGAGAAGCAAGCCCAGGACCAGAATGAGCAGTGCCGAGTACCACAGCGTCAGCCGGAAACGGATTGTCTTCATGAAAGCGGGTATTCGCATGTCAACTGCCCCTTTCTCCAGAGACGAATTCGCATCTGCCGGTTGGTACTGGCTTCTTGACCAGGTTAATCGTAGATCTCTTCGAGTGTGAATGGAGAAGCTACTATCCTCATCACCCAATCAAGTAACCTTTGCCCTTCATAGTGGAGATCAGTCCCTCTCCCCCGGCCGCGCTCAGCTTCTTGCGAATGTTAGTGATGTGGACCTTGATCGACTGCGTGAATGCATTGGCTTCCTCTCCCCAGACATGCTCGAGCAGTTCCTCCTGGCTGACAACCCGGCCTGCATTGCGAATCAGATACTCCAGGATGCCGAACTCCTTTGCCGTCAACATCACGGGGGTATCTCTCACAGAGGCCCTCAAGGCGTTGGAATCGAGTATGAGGTCGCCAGCCCTGAGGATTGGTTTCCGTGAATCACCCTCTCTGCGCAGGATGGCACGAACCCGCGCCAGTAGCTCAGGGAAGTGGAAGGGTTTCACCAGATAGTCATCGGCACCTTGATCCAGCCCCTTGACACGATCATCCAGACCAGCACGCGCAGTGAGCATGAGGATACCTGCCGACGATCCCCAACCCCTTAGTGTGCTGCATACCTCTATGCCATCGACCTTAGGCAGGCTGAGGTCAAGGATTATGAGGTCGTAGCTATTCACCTCAGCCAGAAGCAGCGCCTGTTCGCCATCGTAGGCAATATCTACGGCATAGCCTTGCCGACGGAGCCCTGTCGCCAGAGCGTCCGCCAGGTCCTTTTCATCCTCGGTGACCAGAATGCGCATGGCTCCTGCTTTCGATTATAACATCCCAAAGTAAAGATAAAGTAAAGAGGGTCGTTGGCCAAGGCGGTCTGCTGATCTTGGCGGGGCAGACCCATGGCTAACTTTTCTGTGTCTTTCGCTGTTATATAATCTAGGGGGTGGTAGAAGCAGATCCTAGCCAAGCTTGAATGTAGGACTATCGAGTGCAGCGGGAAGAAGATACGGTGCGCCGGGCCCAACGAAGGGATCCGGAGGCGTTTGGGCAGCTCTATGAGGAACACTTCGATAGGATATACCGCTATATTGTGCTCAGGGTGAGGAACCAGGCGGACGCCGAAGACCTGA
>JBGOWL010000035.1:0-9486 GCA_041478585.1 Dehalococcoidia bacterium
CCGCATGAAGCAGATAAAGGCCCAGATAGATGAGACCACCTCAGACTTCGACCGTGAGAAGCTGCAGGAGAGGTTGGCCAAGCTGGCTGGTGGCGTAGCTGTGATCAAGGTCGGCGCGGCCACCGAGACCGAGCTGAAGGAGAAGAAGCATCGTGTAGAGGATGCCCTCTCTGCTACCCGGGCTGCTGTGGAAGAGGGCATACTCCCCGGCGGTGGGGTAGCCCTGCTCAATGCCGCTGTTACACTTCAGGCACATATGAAGGATGGTGGTGATGAGGCTATTGGTATGAAGATACTCAAAGAGGCTGTGGAAGAGCCCATCAAATGGATTGCCATCAATGCCGGTGCCGAGGGATCGGTGGTGGTGGACGCAGTTAGAAAAGGTAAGCCTGGATGGGGCTTTGACGCTGCTAATAGTGAATACGGTGACATGGTGAAGAAGGGCATAATTGACCCGTTGAAGGTGGTCAGGACAGCTCTGGAGAACGCTGCCAGCGTGGCAGTGATGATACTGACCACCGAGGCCCTGGTGACCGATATCCCTGAAAAGGAAAAAGCATCGATGCCCTCAATGCCGCCGGAGTACTAGACCAGTAGAATAGAGAGTAAGCCGTAGGGGCGGTTCATGAACCGCCCCTACGGCACGTAGTTGAGGGAACGCCAAGTCAGTCAGGTATCTAGAAGGAGGTGGATATCTTCATCACCGGCGAGACCCTCACCATTAAGGGTGAACACAAGGAAGAGAAGGAGACCAAAGAAGCGGATTACATCCGCAGGGAACACCGGCGTGGTTCCTTCAGCCCCGCACGGTGACTATCCCGGTTGCCATTCAGAGCGAGAAGGCTCAGGCTACCTTCGAAAATGGCATCCTCACTCTGACTCTGCCCAAGGCTGAGGCAGTGAAACCGAAGCAGATCAAGGTGAAGGCCAAGGATGCGGCTGAAGGCGGCAAGAAATAGCCTCTCGGTGCGCTTCCCTCAGCATCTTATATGACGGAGCCGAAGGGTAGGTGAAAAGGAAGGTTAGCCTACCCCGATTCTTAATGGGCCGCTGATGATTTGTCTACAGATACTCTGGAGGATAGAATAGAAATGGTCTGTCACCTGGCGGGGTTGGCAGTGATCCAGGGCTGCGGATTTTTCTCTTTTTGGGGGTTTCTGGCAAGCGATAGGAGGAATTGACATGCCGAGGTATGATTATCAATGCAAGGCCTGCTCTCTGAAGTTTGAGGTCAAGAGGCGATTTGATGAGAGCGTGGAGGCCGATTGCCCTCAATGCTCCGGCGAAGCCCGCCGACTCTTCTCTCCGGTGCCCATTGTCTTCAAAGGGCCTGGGTTCTATGTGACGGATAATGCTGCAGAGAACAGTAGCAATAAATCCAGTGACAAGCGAGATGAGGAGAAGACAACAGACAAAGAGAAAGAATCAGAACCCGCGAAGGACAAGAAAAACGAGGTCATGGTATCATAGCTTCCTTGGCACCTCGTGCCCCGATGGGGCTGATTCCATGTCTGGAACAGTATTAGCTAGACATAACCCCCTGAGTGCGTTCTGGATGTAAAACCCCTCCCCTCCATTTGGAGCGGCATAGTCTTAGAGTACATGTGAGAGGATGCCCGATGGCGAAGCGAGACTACTACGAGATTCTGGGCATCGATAGGAACGCTGACCAGGCAACCATCAAGAAGGCCTACCGCAATCTGGCCATGCAGAACCATCCTGATAAGAACCCCGAAGATGATCAGGCCGCAGAGAAAATGAAGTCACTCAACGAGGCCTATGCAGTCCTCTGCGACTCGCGGAAGCGTGGCCTGTACGACCGGTATGGGCATGCAGGCCTCGAGGGTTATACACCGGAGGACATCTTTGGCGGAGTCGATTTCGGCAGCCTGTTCAGGGAGTTTGGCCTGGGGGGCTTCGGTTTTGGGTTTGGCGATAGCATATTTGAGGGTTTTTTCGGCGGGAGAAACTCGACCGGAAGGGGGCCGAGAAAGGGTGCTGATCTCAGATATGACCTCAGGGTTACCCTGGAAGAGGTAGCCTTCGGCGCAGAGAAGACCATAGAGCTATCCAAAGCAGAGAAGTGCTTGGCCTGTGGTGGCACCGGAGCCCAGCCTGACGGTCTGGTGGATTGCCGTAGATGTCGCGCTACAGGTCAGATTGTCATGGAGCAGAGGTCAGGGCATAGCATAATTCGGCAGATTATGGTCTGTGAAGATTGCCGGGGCAAGGGTAAGATTGTCAAGAAAGCCTGCAAGGAGTGCAAAGGCAAGGGAATGATCCAGAAGACAAAGAATATAGCGGTGAACATTCCCGCTGGTGCTGATACTGGCTGTAGCATTAGGGTCGAGGGAGAAGGGGAGGAGAGTGATGGGTTTCCCGGTGACCTCTACATTGTCCTTGATGTAGAGAGACACTCCCTCTTCGAGAGGCATGGTAATGATATCTATCTACAGAAGGAGGTAAGTTTCACTACTGCGACTCTCGGTGGCCAGGTAGATGTGCCAGGTCTCGATGGCGATCTCAAGCTGAATGTCCCCGAGGGAACTCAGACAGGCGCGGTTTTCCGCATCGCGAGCGAAGGGATTCCCTGCCTGGATGGCCACGGCAAAGGTGATGAGTATGTCGTTTTGAAGGTGGTTACTCCCACCAATCTGAGCCCTCGGGAAAAGGCAGTCCTGAGAGGGTTCGAAACACTGCGACAGACATCAGGGGGTGATAATCATGGCGAAGATAGAAAAGGTTGAGCCGTATCAGGCTCTAGTGAGTCAGGAGACTATCAACAAATGGAATGGCGTGGTACGGGTTTGGAGTGAGCCGAGAAGCGCTGTTGAAGGGGCTGAGGTAGTGGATAAGATCAGGGAGCCAGTAGAGATCACCGTGGTCGAAGAGCAGAGAGAGATGTTCAGCGCTCAGCCCCAGCGGGCCAGGATACAGTACGGAGCCGGTCGTGACGGCTGGGTTTTGTACGATGCGCTCACCCGCAAAGAGGGGGCTTCATCTGTAAGAAAGAAATCGGGCACACGTGGAAAGGGCAAGGGAGTTGGCAGAAGAACTAGGGCGAGTTGAGAAGCCATCTGTTGAGTCATTCGGAGGGGAGAGGAAGCTCTTCATTGTTCCGCTGTTGTTTTGGAGTGACAATGCTCCTGCCGAGTATTCGGAGAAGTTTGAGCTCTACTGGCAGCAGGTAAGTGACCATGTCAGCAGGCTCGAAGAGAGCCTGGGCAAGGTACAACGTGTTTACCATGAGTCGATTTTTGTTGGCGGCGAGGCGGGATTGGAGATACTTGAGAAGCTGAACGCCAGCAGTTGTGGTATCGCCAGGGAAAAGTGCCACAACGGCGCTCAACTTGAAGAGACTGACGATAGGGAACTGGTGGAAGAGAGCATGGATTGGGAGCGGTGTCTCCTGCTCGGTTTTATGAGCCAGAAGGTAGCCCGGATGGTCAGCGAGTCTTACATTGAGACCTCGCGCAAGAGGTATGAGCATATTGCCAAACGTATAGATGAAACACTGAAGGCTGGTGAGAGAGCAATCCTCTTCATCAGTGAAAGGCACAGGCTGCAATTTCCCAAGGATGCGCAGATCTTCAGCATATCCCCGCCGGCGCTTGACCAGATTCACAGATGGCTTCGCGATCGCTCGGAGCCGAAGTCGGATCAACAGTAGGTGAGAGGACTACCATAAATAAGTCGAGAAGCCATGGCTATTCCTCAAAACTGAAGTTGCCGCTCCTGAAGAGCCTTAGGCAAGCATCAACCACGTCGGGGTCATAAAGGCTATTGCGCTTCTCTGAAATCTCCTCCAGGGCTTTGTCTATGCCGAGCGCCGGCCGATACGGTCGGTGAGAGGCCATAGCTTCCACGACGTCGGAGACAGCCAGAATTCTGGACTCCAGGAGGATCTGTTTCTTATGAAGGCCACGAGGGTAGCCTGAGCCATCCAGCCTTTCATGGTGCTGAAGCACGAGCTCTGCCGTATTACCAGGAAATTCAATGGTTTTTACAATGTCGTAGCCAGCCATCGGATGAGTTCTGATCATGGTGAACTCGATGTCGGTTAAGCGCCCCGGCTTGCTTAGTATCTCTGTGGGTATGTATATCTTGCCCAGGTCATGAAGCAGTCCGGCGTTACGTATCGTAGCGGTTTGCTCTGAGGAGAGGTTCATCTCTTTGGCTATGGCACAGGCGAGCTGAGTAACCCGACGCTGGTGACCTGCTGTGTAGCGATCCCTTGCCTCAACTGCCATAGAGATGACCCGGATGGTGGCCTCCATGGTCTTTTCCACTTTCTTCAGACTCTGTTCAAGCTGTTCTGAAGTCTTCTGCCTTTGTCTGATTTCTTCCTGCAATTCCTCGTTGGTTGTGACGAGATCTGCTGTCTGCTCGCGAACTCGCAGTTCCAGCATACTGTGCGATGCCTTCAGAGCCACTTCTGCTTGCCGCCGCTCGGTGATGTCGCGGAATCCCAGGACTGCCCCTATGACTTTCCCGTTCTCGTCGAGGATTGGTGCAGCACTGTCATCAACTGGGATTTCCCTTCCGTCTCTGGCAACAAGGAGGCTAGGGTGTTCCAAGGTCACGATCTGCTTTTCACGGATTGTACGTAGCAGAGGGTTCTCGATAGGTGAACGGCTATCTTCAGTGATGATGGAGTATACATCCGTCAAATGCTTTCCAATGGCTTCCTTCTGAGTCCAGCCCGTCGTGGCTTCGGCAATCGGATTGATGTAGGTTATTATCCCTGTTGTGTCTGTAACGATAACGCTGTCGGCTATGCACCTGAGCGTTGTCTCATAACGCTGCTCGCTTTCCCGTACTTTGCTCTCCATCATGTGCTTGTAGAGGGCCATTTCGATGGTGGCGTACAATACTCGGTCTTCGAAAGGTTTGAGCAGGTAGCCGTACGGTTCGGTGGCTCTGGCGCGCTCCAGAGTTTTCTGATCGGCATATGCGGTGAGGTAGACCACAGGTATGCTAAAACGACTACGGATCAGTTTGCTTGCCTCTATCCCGTCCATGCCGTTTTTGAGCATGATATCCATTAGAACCAGATCAGGGTGTGTTTCTGCGGCTTTCCTGACTGCTCCCTCGCCCGTAGATGATGTAGCGCAAATCCGATAACCCATGCTGTGCAATCTCTCCTGGATCTCCATGGAGATGATGCTCTCATCCTCGACAACCATGATATTTGCCTTTGCCATTTGCTTAACCCACCGTTCCCGAGGAGGCTCTAACAGGCTCCCTGGCGTCGTTGTGACTCTGCTGTTTTATTTCGCTGAAGATAATCCTGAATTCTGTGCCGCCTTCACGATTCAGATCGATGGTGCCGCCCAGTTGTTCCACCAGAGTGTTCACCAGCTTCAGGCCTAGTGAGGGAGAATCCCGGAAATCAAGGCCCTTGGGCAGGCCGATGCCGGTATCACCGATGACTAGGGCGAAGTTGTCATCGCCCTCTCTTCGAAGGGAGATGAATATCTGGCCCTGTTTGCCGTCTGGAAAAGCGTATTTCAGGGAATTGGAGACGAGCTCATTGATGACCAAACCGCAAGGTATGGCAGTATCTACATTGAGGATAGTACTCTCGATGTGCAGGTTCAATCGAACGACATCTCGTCTGATACCGTATGAATTGAAGAGCGCATCAGTCAGATCTCGGATATATTCGCTGAAGTCGATGGTAGCTGCATTCTGGGACTGATACAATTTCTGATGGATGAGGCTCATCGATTTGATGCGGTTGCTGCTTTCGTTGAACATCTCCACAACCTTCTGGTCGTCCACACGCTTTGATTGAAGGTAAAGAAGGCTGGATATAACCTGGAGATTGTTCTTCACCCGGTGGTGGATTTCCTTAAGGAGCACTTCCTTCTTGCGTGCTTCCTCTGCCTCTTTGCGCTCGGTGATATTGCGCACCATGACGAGGGCTTCGTCCTTTCCACTGAGTGCCACACGGGCCTCGTAGTTGGCAACCCTGCCGTTGAAGTTGAGAGCGAACTCGAATATCTGGGTTTCTCTCGTCTCCAGTGCACGTTGGACATGAGGCATGCCGTGCTGGACCACCTCTATTGAGAGCATGTCATATTGAAGCGAAGACCCTCCGTCACTTATGAAGGGAGGTCGTGTGGAGAATCCTTTCTTGATACTGCTCTTGAATGCTTTTGCATCCAGTAGCGTACCGTTCTTGGTCATACGGAACATCATATCTGGTATGGCGTTGACCAGAGCACTGTTCTGAGCTTCGCTTTCCAGGAGTTCGCGTTGTGATTCCTGCAAAGACGCCAGCATTCGATTGATGTTTGCCCCCAAGCTGTCGATTTCGTCCTTTCCCTTGCCTGGCACTCTTCGAGAGAGATCACCGGTAGTGCGTACCTTGCTGACGCCGTCGCTGATTGCGAATATGCGAGAGAGCAGGACGCGGTTGATCAGAAAGATGGCCACAGCGGCAAAGGCCACGGAAGCAGCCGCGAGGAAGGCTATGAGCCAGATGACTGTGTTTTGCCCCTGCCTGTAGATACCTCTGTCCATGTCTGCTCTCAACATCATAGCCGGGTCGCCGTAGACATCCTCCATGAGGCCGTAACCGGCAACGCTGTTGGCTCCCAGTGGTTTGACAAACGTGGGCACTTGTTCCGACAGCGAAGACTGAGCCACCTCGAAGTCGTCAGGCATCTGCGGATCGTCCAGCCGGTAGAGAGAGAGGGACAGATGGGTTTGCTGTGCCAGCCTGGCTAGCTCAGTCTCGTCGAGGAAGCGCAGGAAGATCACCCGACCTTTGAGGGGACCGAAATCCGTTGTGACCAGGATGGGGTAGGATTGTACCAACAGAGTGCTGTCCTGAAGGGTGAGTATCCCGGTTATGCCCTTGTCGCTCACTGATGGGGACTGCGAAAGTGGGCAGTCTGCCCTGGCGAGTTCCTGTACCAGGGTGGTGGGGATGGGCAAGGACTCGCCTGTTTCGAGATCGAAACCCATACCTTGCGGTGGAGTGGCCGGGGACATGACAAACAGTATGTAGTTCAGCCTCATGGTCTCAAAAGCCGGCTGGTCGACATTGACCTTCATATACATGTCGTTCCCATTCTGTACCACTGAGAAGCACTGGCTTTCCACCATTAGCGAGCTGAATTCTATGCTTATGGTGGAGAAGTCAGCATATAGCGCACTGGCTGCCCGTTGTACATTCTGGGTGGTATTCTGCTTCTCCAGGTCCTCGAAACGACTCATGAGAACGGCCTGAGAGATGAAAAACATGATTACAATCGCGGCGGCGAAGATCAGGCAGATCAAGGTCACTAGTTTGCGGCGCAAGGTCATCGCGGCGTCTCCCGATGGCGTATGCTAAAGACATCTCTTTTGTGCATCTTCAAACTCAAGCTGCTTATGTTCCTGTCCCTCAGGAATGAATCTGAGCCCTGTGTTCCTGCATCTCACTTCCCAGGCAGGGACAGGGTAAGAGATATTTGCCTTCCTTTTGCCAGAGAACCTTTTCCACTACCAGCTAATTTTGCACAGTCGGGTTACATCTGTATCTCAAGGAACACTGTCCGTCTTGCAAATCTCTCTCAGTTTTGTTTTACATCATGAAAGTCGTATGGGTTTTTCCCCCTGGAGGTGATTGCTGATCGCGTCACACCTTCCTGCACCCTCCCACACATTGTCATGCCAGCCAGGCTTCCCTATCGGCATACAGTAGCCTCTCTGAAATCTGGTGCACTTTGGACTGGAGGAAGGCCTTATGTAGACAGAGAGGAAATCTTGTGGATTGGCCTCAAGCTCAGATATATTATAGGGCAACGCAAAGTCTCGGATTGGAATTCAATCACTGCTGATGACCTCGATTGTGCTGGCTGGTGGCAAAGGGGAGCGCCTGGGGAGAAACAAACTCTCTGAGACTGTTGGCGGTCGCCCTTTGCTTCAGAGGGTTATCGATACTCTAGAGCTGGTCAGCGATCAGATTGTGATAGTGATTGCACGGGGACAAAGCGAGCCCATCATATCGTCCACAACAGAGACGAAAATCACAACTGACCTCTACCCGGACAAGGGAGCTCTCGGTGGCATCTACACCGGTTTGGCTTCCTCGGCCTCCTGTCACAATCTGGTGGTTGCGGCCGATATGCCCTTCCTGAGTCCCTCTTTGTTAGGCTATCTGATGAGGCTCTCTGCGGATTATGACGTTGTTATGCCTAGGGTCAGTGATGAGATAGAGCCACTTCATGCCGTCTACTCCAGGAATTGCCTGGCACCTATTCAGCATCAGCTTGATGAGGGCAGCCTCAAGATCAGGGATTTTTTGCAGCGGGTGCGAGTGAGATATGTCGAAGAGGCCGAGATCGAGGGGTTCGATCCGAAACGTCTCAGCTTCTTCAATATCAATACCTCTGCCGATCTGAGGAGGGCGGAGTCACTCCTCGAGGAGACCGGCGAACCATAAATCGCCTTGCTTGCGGGGTTTCTGAGGCAGATACTGTTTCATCTATTGTTGCTGTTGACGTTCGGAAGGCAACAGCGTAAGATGAATTTGCGACAAAAGTTGCATACGCAAATGGAGAACCGATCTAGATTAAGGTTGTGTGTGACCAAACAAGTATGCCGTTGGAGGGAGAGATGAAGGAGAAGGTTCAAGCAGCACTGGACAAGATAAGGCCTAACTTGCAGGCGGATGGTGGGGATGTGGAACTGGTGGAGGTGAAAGCCGGTATAGTCAAATTGAGGCTTAAGGGTGCCTGTGGAGGTTGCCCCATGGCTAGTATGACCCTGAAGAATGGTATTGAACGGACGCTCAAGGAGGAGATCCCTGAAATAAAGCAGGTGGTGGCTGTTTAGCTGGTCATGAGAGGGTGATTTCACCAGGCTGCGAGTGAATCCATTTGAGGGAATTCTAGGGGTAGCTGGAGTGAAGATCGAAGATAGAGTAGAGAAGATTATAGATAAGGTGAGACCTGCTTTTGGGGTAAACATTGTGGAACTGGTGACCGTGCGGGATGGGGTGGTTGAGGTGAGGGTGATTCCTTCGGCTTGCGCTGCCGGTATTCCGCAGGAGACTGTTCTGTTGTTGCTTGAGGAACAGATCAAGGAGGAGATGCCTGAAATCAAAGAGGTAGTAGCGGTGGAAGCTTAGATGCGCTGGTCTGGCGATGCATCTCCGGAGAAATAGATATGCCTGTCTACGAATACTGTTGTCCTGACTGTGGTGTAAGATTTGAGCTACTTCGCCCTCTTTCACGATCGAGTGATGGGGCTCCATGTCCATGCTGCAATACAATCTCCCAGAGAGCGGTTTCCCGATTCGCTTCGTATTCCAAGGGGGAAAACGGTTTGTCTGCGTCTATTGGTGGTTCGTCGTGTGGCAGTTGCTCGGCTGCCAGTTGCAGCAGTTGTGGTGGATAGAGCTACGTCCTAACCTCGAGACCAGGGATCAATTGGTGGTGGCAGCGCAAATCCTTCACAGGGCTGATATGCACTGATAGCTCGATGAATAGG
>JBGOWL010000195.1:0-3978 GCA_041478585.1 Dehalococcoidia bacterium
GTCCCACCTCCAATTACTACCGCATCAAACGTTTTGTCGGGCATCACCACCTCCTTCTAAGACATGTTCTGTCTGCTGTTTCCCGTTCCGTGACATGTAAGGTGTCAGGCATCCTGTCCTCTCGCTTCCAGATGCAGCTCGGACCTATGAGGTCATAGGAGGCTGTCATGATGGAACGACACGTGAGGGAACGATGCATATCATAACAGGAAATCTATCAGAGAGAACTGGATGCAAAGAGGGATTAGTCCCTGGACGGCCAGCGGGTTTATTAGTCGGCCCGATCAGGCCACGAGGCGGCAACGCACGGCGATGGCAGCTGCCTCGCAGCGGCTGGTGACACCCAGCTTGCGTAGGATACCGGAGACGTGGAATCTCACAGTGGAAGGACTTACCACCAACTGCTCTGCTATTTGGGGATTGCTCTGCCCCTCTGCAATCAGAGTGAGCACCCGGTGTTCACTATCCGTCAGCCGGTATTCCTTCGCCATGGCCGCAGCCGCCCCATCTTCCGCCGATGCCCGTGCGTCCCGAGTGCGCCTGCTGACTTCGCGCATCTCAACGATAATGCCCCTGACAGCGGGGTTGTGCAGAAGATTGTTAGCGACTGCGTCGATCACGCGCCACGTGCCGTCCTTGTGCCTGACACGCAACTGCACATGATTAATAGTAGTGTCATCTGGAGTCTGGATCATCCTGGTGAGCCGGTGGGCCGCTTTGAACATGTCGTCCGGGTGAATGGGTGCAAGCGTATCCTTGGCGAGGAATTCTCCCCGTTCATAGCCAAGGATCCGTGCGGCCGAGGGGTTCTCGTACAGGAGCTCTAACTCACTGCCTAGGATTACAATGGCGTCCGGAGAATTCTCGACAATAGCCCGAAAGGTGTCTCCATCTCTCCCAGGCAGCTCCCCAGTAGGCACGCCATGGGCCTCCGATCTTTCCAGATCAGCAATTCGCCCCCGCAATGCTGCCAGTTCGCGCGCACGTGTCTGTCTTCCATGCCCAAAAGATCGTAGCCTCGTTATCATTCCAGTATCCACATGTTCCAGCAGGTCGGGCGGCATCTTCCTGGCAAAGCCAAATAGCTCATCCGTGTCCGTGTTGTTTGCACCGAGTGCCCTGGCCAAGGCCATGATGGTCTTCTGCCGCGGCGGGGGCATGACGCCAGTCTCCAGCTTACTCACGTACGCGAAGCTAATTGCCGTCTTCTGTGCCAGTTCTCTCTGGGTCAAGCCTTTGGCGTTCCTCAGTTCCCTCAGCCGTTGCCCAAACTTCATGACGATGCCCCCGATACTGTACATTCATCCTAGGTCTTGTTAAGCTGATTGTCAACAACTACTAGGTGTCTGCACCTGCCCATCCCTGAAAGGGCCGAGTCTGTCAATGGTGAGCAGGTTCTGGTCTACACTGCTGAGGGTGAGAAGTAGGGCTGATGGCCGGTGGATGAAGGCACGCGCCGACCTCTGCGACCGAGGGGAAAACCATGACTCAAAGCGAAGGGGGTGCAGCGAGTGCCTAGACGAGTTGAGGTATCACAATTGCCTTACGCCGGTTTTCAGGCTCAGACCGACAGAGCCGCTCAGCGGCTTGCCCACAGTATGCGCACGGGTCTCTACTAAGCGTGCCAGCAGGCGCCGCTTTCGAGATAGTCCGGCGCTTTGTTTCGGAAGGCTTGCTCCTCTTTGACGAAGCGATGCGCAACTGGCCTCCCTGGCAGTCCTTAGCTGGGCAATCCGAGTCCATACTTCCCGGCGATAATGTTCCTGGATATCTCGCTGGTGCCACCGGCAAGACTCCAACCCCTTGAACTCAGATACATATGCCTTAGCCTGCCCCCCAGCTGCACCCACTTGGATTTCTCATCCAGTTGCCCGTAGAGCCCAAGGATTTGCATGCCCACACTAGCCACCCTTTGAGCCACGCAGGCGCCATGTACCTTGATCTGGCAGCTCGGAAGGACAGTGAGCATATTCTGGCCTGCCATCCAGTTCAGTCTATCACCCATGTTGCGCCCCACTTCAATCTCAATAGCCAGCTCAGCCAGTCTGCTTCGAATGACAGGATCGTTGGCCAGAGGCTTTCCATTGACGTAGGTTTCCCTGCAGTACTGCACCAACTGCTCGAAGTATCTCCTGGCGTTGTGGAGGATGACGAGCCCGTAGCTTCTCTCAATGGCGAAGGCATGCATACTTACATCTTTGCCTTTGTTCTTCTCCCCCAGGAGGTTCTCCTTGGGAACCCTGACATTGTCATAGAAGACCTCGCAAAAGGCGGCAAGCCCGGTCATCTGGGTTATTCGGCGCAGGGTAATCCCCGGGCTCTTGGGGTCGATTATGAAAACGCTGATCCCCAGATGCTTCTTGGGGGCGTTAGGGTCAGTTCGAGTATAGACCACACACCAGTCTGCACGGTGGATACCGCTGTTCCAGATCTTCTGTCCGTTAAGGACATAGCAGTCTTCTTCCTCTACCGCCCTCAATTGAAGGGCGAACATGTCTGAGCCGACACCGGGCTCGCTCATCCCGATGGCATATCTGGCCTCCCCACGGGCGATGGGAGGGATGAATCTGCTCTTCTGCTCCTCGGTGCCAAAGGCCAGAATCAAGTCGCCTTGCACCACCCCGATGTCCATCCCCGGTGCCCCCCAGTAGATCAACTCCTCCTTCAGGATCCAGTCCTTCACTGGGTCGTCCTGACCTCCGTATTCCTTGGGCCAGCTTAAACCTATCCAACCTTTGGCCCCCAGCTTGCGCCACATCTCCACGGCAAGTCGGTGAACTTCCTCCCTCTCCTCCTCCTCAGGTCCAGGGTCCACCCCGAGCCAACCAGAAGGCAACGCCTCGTGGATGAAATGCCTTATCTCGTTTCGGAAGGCCTCCTGCTCTTCTGTGTAACGGAAATCCATCACCCTCCTTTCCTGGCTTAGAACCCTAGCTGTTGGGCTGCGACCTCACGATGAGAATCGGGGTCCCCGAAGGCCTTGCTGTTGAGCTGTTTGCCCCTCCTGGCCTCGGCATCCAGCCCCTCAGGCGACATGTTTATGGCGCTGATGCGGGCCATGATTTGCCCAATAGCGGTGAACAACATCAGCTCCCTTCGAGCTTGTATTCCCATTCACAAACGATGTCAGTCCTGGAGCGTGGCGGCAGTTTCAGGGGCCGACACTTGATGTCCTTGTTGAGCATTTCCCCGGACAAAGGCATGGCCAAGACACAGAGATCACAGCAATGCTTCAGCCGGTGATCATCGTAGTTCTCAAACCTGTCGACTGCTGGACAAGTTCGATGATGGAGAATCCCATGATTCGGACTAATAAGCTCAAAGTCGACGTTCAGTATCCCGACTTCCCCTGGGGCAAACTGGAAGCCTCGGAAGAGAGACTCAACATCCTTTCCGGTTGCGCCGAGGGCCTCCAGCCCGATTCGAAGATCGTATTCAGCGGCACCCCGACCGAGCCACACGTCTTTCTCCATTTCTTGGGCCAAATCAGTGCCGTACTTATCCTTCACGGCGCTGTACCAGCCATAGGTGACCATCATGTAGGCGATGGCTGCCATATTCCACAACTGTGCCAAGGTTGGAGCGTCCAACCTATCTATGCCCAACATGTCATCAATGTTGACAACGGATTCCTTCTTACCCCGCTTCTCACGCCTATCGGAGAAGTGCCACACTCTGAGAAGAACTTCACGGCTCGTGTCCATGCCCTTCGCCCTCAGATACCCGAAAGGTGCTGGCCTCTTACGATTCAATGGAGGCCCGCTCGAAGATCGCATTCCGCGGCCGAGACCCGAGAGGGCTCTGGCGACACGGAACCACATCCAAGAGCACTTCAAGGGATCAGGAATCAGCTTGTTGTTCAGCTTCACCACTGTGAGCAAGGTTGGCATAAGTTGCACCCCGGCAATGCCCAGCTTCAGGTCGTCGAAAAAAAGCTCGCGCATGGGAATGTCTTTGTGATATTGTGGCCATGCCTTA
>JBGOWL010000163.1:0-4546 GCA_041478585.1 Dehalococcoidia bacterium
AAGAAGAAGCCTTCCGCAAAGAGATAAGGGAGTTCCTTGACAAAGAGCTGCCGCCTGGCTGGCTGGGAATAGACCCGGGCCCGGAGGAAGAGAGCCGACCGGAGGTGTTTGAACTGGCGGTGAAGATGTGGCGGAAGTTCGGAGAGAAGGGTTGGGTAGGCATAACCTGGCCCAAGGAGTACGGAGGCCAGGGTGGATCCCTATGGAAGGAGATGATCCTGTTGCAGGAACTGGCCTATCGGGGATCACCTGGCATGGATCTTGCCATAGCTCAAGCTGACCTGTTCCTGCACTTTGGGACCGAGGAGCAGAAGAAGCAGTACGTCATCCCCATTACCCGTGGGGAGGTGAAGTGGGCCATTGGTATGAGCGAGCCCAATGCCGGCACCGACACCTTCAATGTTCAGTTGAAGGCAGTGGAAGAGGCGGACTGCTACGTCCTGAATGGACAGAAGATCTGGACCAGCGGCGGTCACAATGCCAAATACGCCATGACCTACACCCGCACCGACCCCAGCAACAAGCATCTGGGCCTCAGTGTCTTCATAGTAGATCTGAAGAGTCCCGGGATCACCATGCGCCGGATAGAGCAAGCCACGGGCATCCCTGCCTTCGATGAGGTGTTCTTTGACAATGTGAAGGTGCCCAAGGATAACCTGTTGGGCAAGAAGAATGGTGGCTGGGAAATCCTGCTCTACGCCTTTGGCGCAGAGAGGACCTATGGCCTCTACATCATCTACAATGCCAAGCGATACCTGGAGCAACTGGTGCAGTACTGTAAGGAGACGAAGGATGTCCATGATGTGCCGCTGGCGCAGGACCCCATAATGCGCAGCAGGTTGGCACAACTGGCTATTGACATCGAAGTCGGCATGAACATGGGCCATGAACTCAATTGGATGGCCACCAAGGATATGCCTACGGTGAAGCCCAGTGCCCAGATCAAAGTGCATGGCGGCGCTCTCTGCCAGCGGTTGGGCAACGTCGGCCAGCAGATTCTGGGTCTCTATGGACCGCTCGATGAGGACTCCAAGTGGGTGAGGCTCGGTGGCAGAATCCGGCACACCTACATCAGTGCGCTCTCGTTCACCATCGCCGGAGGTACTACCGAGACCTCCAAGAATCATATTGCCGGAAGGTTCGGTCTGGGGCTGCCGAAGCAGATCTAGCGGCTCAATTGGCGGATGGTGCCGGTGCGTGTTGGACTTTGAGTGTTCGCAGCCGGGATTCAGGGCTTTGGCCCTGTTGATGATTGGAGCTTTTCCTTGTTAGAGGGTGGGACTCTTGAAACCCTGGTGGTAGTGCGCTTCTACAACGGAAGGGAGGTCAATGGACTTCAGATTCACCCCCGATGAAGAACAATTCCTCAAGGAGGTTCAAGCCTTTCTTGATGAAGTGCTGCCAGAGGATTGGCTTGGTGTGGACCCAGATGGACATAACGAGCAGGCTGACGAACAACTCCACCGTTTCGATCTGGAGATCAGGCGAAAACTCGCTGCCAGGGGTTGGCTTGGTTTGCAGTGGCCGAAGCAGTATGGTGGCCAGGAAGCTCCCATGATGAAGCGGTTCATACTGGAGCAGGAGTTGATCTACCGCGGAGCACCGTACTGGGCCATATCTGCTGCCCTTATGACGGGTGACATGATCCTGCAGTTCGGGACAGAGGAACAGAAACAGCAGTTCCTGCCTCGAATAGCCCATGGCGAAATGCAGTGGTGCATAGGTATGAGTGAACCGAATGCCGGATCAGATCTGGCCAACCTGCAGTTGAGGGCGACAGAGGATGGGGACTGCTTCGTTCTCAACGGACAGAAGACCTGGCAGACTGGAGCCTACTATGCTGATTGGGCCATCCTTTATGCGCGGACAGACCCCAATGTCAAGAAACACAAAGGCATAACCACTTTCTTGGTTGACCTCAAGAGCCCCGGGGTTTCCATGCGGCGCATACCGCAGATTACCGGACACCCTGCCTTCTGCGAAGTCTTCTATGACAATGTGAGAGTGCCGAAGGCTAACCTTCTTGGGGCGGTCAACGAAGGTTGGGGCGTCGCCCTTTTCGGGGTGGCCACCGAGAAGAGCTTCGGCTACTGGCTCATCAACAGCGGGCGGAGAGATCTGGAGTTGCTGACAAAGTACTGTAAAGAGACCAGAGATGTAGATGGCCGATTGCTCAGTGAAGACCCCTTGGTTCGGAGCAGGCTGGCCCAGTTGGCCATCGAGCTGGAAGTAGGCCGGAACATGGGAATGAGGTTGAACTGGATGGCTACCAGGGGGATGCCGATAGTGGCCACAGCCTGTCAACTGAGGCCGCTGGGCGGCAGCATACTCCAGCGTTTGGGTCATATCGGAGTGCAGACACTCGGCCTCTATGGGCAGCTTGATGAACATTCTAAGTGGGTCAGGCTCAGAGGCAGAATGAAATATCTCTACTTGGCCGCGGTGGCTATGACCATTGAAGGTGGCACCAACGAGGCATCGAGGAACACCATTGCCTCAGTGGGCCTGGGTCTGCCCCGGGGCTGAAGTCTATCAGGGAAGGAGAGTGCCATGGATCTAGCGTTAACAGAAGAGCAAGAGATGTTATGGAAATCTGCTCGTGATTTTTTGGCGAGCAAAGTTCCGAAGACGTTAGTGAGGCAGATGGAGGAAGACGAGAGGGGGTATGTGGCGGAGTTATGGAAGGAGATGGCTGATTTAGGGTGGGTAGGATTGCCGTTTCCTGAGCAGTATGGAGGTGGAGGGTTCAGCTTTCTGGACCTGGTGATACTGCTGGAAGAGATGGGTCGGGCCTGCTTACCTGGGCCGTTCATATCTACGGTGGTGCTGGGCGGTATGCCGGTGGTGGAATTTGGGACTGAGGAACAGAAGAAGGCCATACTGCCGAAGTTATGCAAAGGCGAACTGATCATGACGATGGCCCTGACTGAACCCAGTGCGAAATACGAGGCCAAGGCGGTGCAGGTAGAGGCTCACCACGATGGTGACCACTATGTGATCAGTGGGACGAAGCTCTTTGTCAATGATGCCAATGTAGCGGACAAGATGATAGTGGTGACGCGGACGGCGAAGGGGCATCATCCTGCTGAGGAAGGCATAACGCTGTTTCTGGTAGACCGGAAGGCGCCTGGGGTAAGTGTACACTTACTAAAGACGATAGCTGGTGACAAACAGTGTGAGGTAACGTTTGACAAAGTGAAGGTATCCAAGGATGACATACTGGGGCATGTTGGCCATGGTTGGGAGATAGTCAAGAAGGCCATGGAGTGGGCGGCATTGGCGAAGGCTGCGGAGATGCAGGGTGGAGCGCAGCAGGTACTGGAGATGACGATCCAGTATGGGAAAGACCGGATACAGTTTGATCGGCCGATAGGCAGTTTTCAGGCCATCCAGCACTATATGGCGGACATGTCGATAGATGTAGACAGTGCCAGGGTGAGCCTGCACAAAGCGGCGTGGATGTTAAGTGAGGGGATACCCTGTCGGAAAGAGATCTCGGTGATCAAGGGGTGGTTAAGCGAGGCATATCGGAGGGTAACGGCGCAGTCGCACCAGATCCATGCTGCCATAGCATTCACCAAGGATCATGATTTGGAGTTGTACTTCCGGCGGGCGAAGGCTGCGGAGTTGTACTTTGGTGATGCTGACTTTCATCGGGAGATAGTGGCCCAGGAACTGGGAATGTAGCCGTCAGGACGGCTTTGCGTTAATACGGAAGGAGGTCATACTAATGGTTGACTACAGCAAATACAAGTACATCAAGGTAGAGAAGAAGGAGAGGGTGGCCATTCTTACCCTCAACAACCCGGATGCCATGAATGCCATTGGCAAGCCGGAGCATGCAGAGATAGAGCACATATTCGAGGACATGAATGAGGATCCGGAAGTCAATGCGGTCATCCTGACTGGCGCTGGCCGTGCCTTCTCAGCGGGCGGTGACATTAATCTCATGATAACTGGCTATACGGATCACACCATTCGCATTTCCAGCACCAGCGTAAAGAGGATTATCATCAACCTGCTTTCTTGCCGCAAGCCGGTTATCGCCGCTCTGAATGGTGCCTGTGCTGGACTGGGAGCTACTATCGCTCTGCAATGCGACATAGTGATCGCTTCGGAGAAGGCCCGCATCGGCGACCCGCACATCGGGGTGGGAATACTCCCGGGTGACGGTGGCTGCATCATCTGGCCGTTGCTGGTAGGTATGTGCAAGGCAAAACAGTACTTGATGACCGGCGAGATGGTCAGTGCGGCGGAGGCTGAGCGCATCGGTTTGATAACCAAAGTTGTGCCGCCTGAGAAGCTGATGGATGAGGCTTGGGCGTATGCCAAGCGCTTTGCCGATGGACCCACGCTGGCCATAAGCTTGACCAAGATGAGCCTCAACAAGATATTGATGGATCGGATCAACCTGCTGTTCGATACTACCATTGCCTATGAATATCACACCCTCAACTCGCCAGACCATCTAGAGGCGGCGAAGTCGTTTCTGGAGAAGAGGACCCCGAAGTTTAGGGGCAGTGAAGGAGATCCGTTCGTATTCTAG
>JBGOWL010000122.1:0-5487 GCA_041478585.1 Dehalococcoidia bacterium
ACCAGCCAGTGCTCAACTACTCTAAGGACTACTCAGTTCATCACAAGAGAATCGACTCTGACTACATGTTTGCTGAAGTACGCATTCCTGTCACTGTCGAGAGCGATGTAGAGAAGGCAACCGGGCTTCTGGAGGCAATCCTGAGATCCGAAGACGAGGTCTATCTTGCGGAAACTCGCGCAATGTTCCAGGATGGGTATCCCGAGTTTCTGGATGAGGCCATGAGCGGTCCTCGGGTCTTGGTTCACGTGGAACCGCAGTGCATCTGGATCAAGGGCAAGTTTGTGGCTCCGGTTCGCCAGCGCAACCAGTTAAAGAGCAGAGTCCTAATGCAGTTCCTGGAGCAAGCAAAAGCTAGCGGTGACGTGAAGATCTCATAGCGGCGCATGCGGAATTTCAGGCTGTGCTCAAGGATGGCTGGTTTTTGGAAGTTCAGAAGCAGCAGAAAGGCAGGGCGACTTCTCTGGCTATGATCTGCTGACCTGTCTAACTTCGTCGCCAGAGTTGAGGGCTGTCGTAGAAACGGCATCTGAGAAACAGAAAAGGGGCCATTTCAGCCCCTTTCGCTTTGGTTTCCTGGTATTCTATCTGACTCCGACTCTGACCCTGACCATATCCTCTTCCCTCTTGGCTTCCCCTTCCTCTGCGCCAATCCCCTGGCCAAAGAGCTTTATCTCTATCAGCCTGCCGTTGCCCCATCTTTTGTACACCCGGCATACCTCGCAGATGCTGGTATCGATACCCGATAGGCCATGTCTGCCGAGTTTGCAGTAAGGTACCCTCGATTTCCCAGCAGGACAGGGATTGATAGGTGGCTGCAGGGCATTCGCTTCTTATCATCTCCGGGCAGTGTACCATCTCCCAGCAGAGCGTCTTTCCTGCCCAGAAGTCCGTGGTGGGCTCCCGTTGTATCTTTCCCTTTGCCTCTGCAATGACCCTCTCTATTTCAGAGACATCTTCAGGAGATGCCATTTCCCTGTCAAGCTCTCTCGGTTGTTCGTCTTTCCTCACATTCATTGGCATATCCTCCGTTTTGCAGTACCGCTTCACAGGACATGTGTTTTGCACACGACTCGGCTATCCCACATTCTCAGGTGTCACCCCATGGGCAGCTCTCTTTCTTCAAGCCTCACGAGCTGCGGCATAGAGGCCACCCAGGTTCAGATACCATACAAACGCCACGGGCAGAAGGATTATCGGGATCATCACCACCAGGGCTACGATGAACTGCCATTCCATTTTGTTTCCTCCTTCTCTAGGCCGTAGGCCTTTTTCCTTTCCACCATTAGAGTACCATCCTGCAGACCAAACCGACTTCCGCCGCGATACCTGTTTGGCACTGCATAAAAGTCCTCAAAGACTGGTTGTGTCACAAGTCGAATCTACTCCGTGAATACCCTGGTGGAACAGGTAGATATGCCTATTGCTTGTGTATTTTGCATGGATGTGCTAGGCTTGCAGAACTGGCGTCAGTTTAGGTTATCAATAGTCTGGTTAGCCTCGTCGAGTGCAATCACTGGCTCTGGATGACCCAACTCTAGCCAAATATGTCAAGAAAGGAGGTCATCCAGTGAGCTTTGTGGACAAAACCATTACGTGCTCTGACTGCGGGTGTACTTTCACCTTCAGCGCCAGCGAGCAGGAACAGTTTGCTCAGAGAGGCTACACCAACGATCCTAAGCGCTGCGAACCATGCCGCGCAAGCAGGAAAGCCCAGGGTGGCGGCTCTTCGAACTACAGCGCATCCAAGCGACAGATGTTCCCAGTGGTGTGCGCCGAGTGTGGCAAGCAGACAGAAGTGCCCTTCGAGCCGCGAGGAGGCAGACCGGTCTACTGCAGAGATTGCTACGGCAAGGTCAGATAGAACGGCGAGCGATTCTGATCGCAGTGAGCAGAGGGCGGGCAAGCACCACCCTCTGCTGTTCTTAATTGTGAAGCGATCCCCGGTAACTACGTAGGGAAGTAGAGGTAATAGTCGGTGTATCTGGGAGAAGACTGGGGCCGGGAAATGTCTGCGAGACGGCGCTCGCACAGAAGGCCAGGAGCGGTGCCCGAGCAAGGCATAAACAGCTACAGCCAACTGATTCGCCCAGGGATAGACTAAGGGAAGGAGAACTAGAGTGAAAATATATGTGGGCAACTTATCGTATGATGTCACTGAGGATGAAATACGTCAGGAATTCGCTGCTTTTGGGAAGGTTGAATCGGTCAGTCTGATAACGGACAAGTTCAGCGGACGGCCGAAAGGATTTGCGTTTGTTGAAATGTCTTCGGTGTCCGAAGGGCAGGCTGCAATCGGTGCACTCAACGGGAAGACTCTGAAGGATCGGACGATTACCGTAAATCCAGCGCGTCCTCGGACTGATGACAGACGTGGCTCTTATGGTGGGGGCGGCGGTGGTGGCGGCAGGAGAGGCCCCGGGTTTGGTGGAGAAAGCCGTAGAAGATACTAAGAAACTGCAGAGTCAATCGACAATACGTATTGATGACTCTGAATAGTCATTGATGCCCCAGTGGAAACTGATCCAGGTAGAGCGTTAGACTCTGGATCGGTGTGGGTTCTTGGTTAGAACCTCACCCCGGCGGCTCATAGAACTTGAGGTTATCCATGAAGTTGGCTGTCGGTTATCTCTATTTGCCGCATCCGGCAGCATCTTGCCCAACCTGGATAGCCCATATTATTCCTCTGCTACACCGTAATTGACAACCCTCAGTATCAGAGAGTCGGATTGCCGAGTCGTTTGGCACATCCGGGTCGTTCCCCAGGTGTCGTCAATATTTGACAATATGTTCTCTATGTTGAGGACATTTTCTCCCAATCAAGAGCCAAAGTTCTAATCATTTTCTAAGCTTTTTCTCATCTAGGACTAAGCTAGCTCGACTATACTGGAGATGCTGGAAAGGTTCACCCCCCTTTCTAGGCTAGAGAGAAGCCCGCCTGCAAGGGCGGGCCTTCTTGATGTTGGAAGGAGTCGAGAGAGGCATGCGGAGAACAGAGGAAGAATCGCAGGCAAAACGGAGGTGGGCCAGGTGGTATCCTAAGAAGCACGATGACAAGCTCATCGAACGTTGGGCTGGGGCATGCAGCACAATATATGACGAGTGCCGTGGCTGTCAATATATGGAGGATTGCCAGGACCTCGCGGATCGATTGATTGGGTCTATGAATGTGCCAGCAACAGGGGGCCGCAAACAGCGAACAAGATCTGCGCCAAGGGAACGGCTGCGCTATGGACTGCAAGCACTACTACAGGAAAGCTGTGAGGCTGTTCCGGTGAGTGAGAAGACCAGTCAATGATGTTATCGAGGTTATCGCAGGTGGCCTGCCTGCTCTGTCAGCCCGGATGATGCAACCGGCGACTTCGAGGAATATGCCGACAAGATCTGCACGGCACCGAAAATCTCAAGGGATGTGTGGAATCCCTTGTCGAGACGCCTCAACCCGGATTCAGGAGGTACTATCTGCAATGAGGACCAGGCTGCCTATGGTGCCGATGTATGCGATGCCGCCCTCGGGAAGGGAGAATCGCCGCTAATCTACCATCCCAACCCAGTCAAATGGGATGACAGAAGGACAGACTGCACGATACTCCGAAGTGCAGGGAAGGGGCAGGAATTTATTCTCAACGCTGACCAATACCCAGAGGCCCTGGGTTGGATATGCGGCCTCATGACTCGTGCTATCCAAAAGAGCTGTCCTACCAGTGCTTTGTAGAACTTCAGGTTGTCCTTTTGCCACAATTGCCGAGACCTGCTATAGCCCTCTGTTCTCAGCCCCTGAGCCCTTCAGCCTGACCACCCACATTTCCACCCCCAACGACATCATGAAGTCTTTCCAGAATAGACAGCCACACAATGTTGGACCAGAGCTTCTTCTATTGGCGCGGTATCAAGACGAGCGTTGTTTGAGCAGGACAGCCAAGTTCCTGGTCACCAGCTCCAGGTCTTCCAGAAGGCAGAGCCTCTGCAACTTGTCTGCAGTCGCCTGTGGGAGTTGATGACGGGGAACGCCTCCTAAGAGGAGTGTGGTCTCTTCTTCAGTGAAGCTCACCCTTTCCCCGAACCAGTTGAAGAACTTCTTGTTCACCGGACAGGCCAACTGGCAAGCCATGCAGCCGATGAGGCAATTGTGCCAGGAAGGATCGATCCAACCAGGGAACTCAGCACTCCGCTCATTGTGGAAGGTGAGGCACCTCTCCGCCAGAATCAGGAAACGATGGGGCACAATGGCACCGGAGAGGCACCGGCTGATGCAGGCAGTGCATTTGTGGCATTGTTCCATTGACTGCAGCCCAGTCCAGTTGTCTTCGAGAGGCGGGAGGTCCGAAAAGAAAGCCTTGAGCCTGTGGAAGCTCCCCATGCCGTCGACATAGGCTATGTTGTTCTTGCCATACCTGGCCAGCCCGCTGCAGACCGCCAGCGCTTTCTCTGGCAGCTTCGCCGGATGCAGGTTGAACCGTTCTGGCTGGAGTATCCTTGAGAGCATAGATTCCACAGTTCTATCTGTGTCATAGGAATACGTTGGGGGCACCGTGAAGTGATACGGCTTCCCCTTGAGTTCGAATCCCACCCTCCGCTGCGGCTGCGGTGCGGCAGTTATTATCAGGGAACGAGCGTTAGGGAAATGCGCCGGAATCGTATAGTCAAAACGGGTAAGCCTCTCCTGATAGAAGATTTCTTCGAAAACCCCATCGTTATGACGACCCTCGATCTCGTCTTTGAGGTCAGCCAGATGCGTGATGGAAACAATCCTTGCCCTGCATCCCTTCTGCTCAAGCTCTGAGCAGATCAGGTCCGATAGTTGTGAGTTGCTCATGCGCCTGTCTTTCGTTTCGCAGCTTTCAAGAACGAGGGGATGTCCACGGGCCCTTTCTGAGGGACATGAGGCTTCTGATCACCTTTCGGTCTTCATCGGTAACGAAGTACCGCAGTATGATGAACACCAGGATAGCCAGGCCGAGGGCCACGCCAAGGTACTGGTTGACGATAAGCCCCAATGCGAAGCTGCCCGCAAATACAAGAGCGCTGACAAACAGAAACTGCGCGAACCATCTCCAGTCAATGGCTATCTTGATGAAACGCTGCACGAAGTATAGATTGAGCAGAGTCCCCAATGTGAGCGATGCTGAGGTCGCGGCTGCCGCTCCACTCATGCCGAGATGAGGGATGAGCACAATGCCCAGGATTACGTTGGCTACCACCTGGGCTGCCCCAAGGATAAACCCCATTTGTACCCACTTGGTCATGGAAAGAGCGGTACCCACCGATGTGAATATGCCTCCAAAGATGAAGCCGGCAAGCAGTATTTGAAGGGAGGCGGTAGCCGATACGTACTCCTCTCCAAAAATGAGGCTGATCAGGTCTCTGCTGAGGAGTATCCCCGCAAGAGACAGAGGTAGAATGGCCAGGGCTGTGTATTTCATCGTCCTGTTCACCAGAGTCTGGATGTTACCTGTTTCACCACGCCCCCAGTAGGACGCTATTGTG